>JAHJYN010000035.1 GCA_018826885.1 Alphaproteobacteria bacterium
CCCCCGGCGCTCGATCAGGCGCCGGGGGCGCTTTGCCGGACAAAACACGCAGGGTAGCGCGAGACAGCGCGAAGGATTCGACGTATGACACCCGCCTACATCCGAGCGCTCAGGCAGCGATTTGGCGACAGCCAGGAGGATTTCGCGCGGCGCGTCGGGGTCAGCCTCCGGGCCGTCTGGAGTTGGGAGGCCGGTCAGTCCCGGCCGTCAAGGATGGCCCTGGACCGGCTCGATCAGGTGCGGCGCCACCTGCCGGAATTCAGCCGGGCGGAGGCGTGAAATGCCAGCCACCCCACGGCTGCGATTCGAGGTGCTGCGGCGAGATGGGTTCCGCTGCCGTTACTGCGGAAAGGTGGCGGCGGAGACCGAACTTCAGGTTGACCACGTGGTTCCAGAGGCCCTTGGCGGCAGCGACGAGCCGGCGAACTTGGTGACCTGTTGCGCCCCCTGCAACATCGGCAAGAGCTCGATCGCGCCGGATTCGCCGCTGGTCGAGCAGGTCGCTGCTGATGCCGCCCGCTGGGCGGCTGCCATGCAATGGGCGGCCAAGGAGGGCATCGAGCACCTGGAGGAGATGGAGCGTCAATGCGAGGTTTTCGACGAGGCCTGGGGCGCCTGGAGGACCCCGCAGGCCGAACTGGTCTCTCGCGCCTCCGACTGGCCCGGAAGCATCGAGATGTGGATGGCCGCCGGCCTGACAATCGACCACCTAGTCAAGCTGATCCCTATAGCCATGCGGGCTCCCGTCGCGGATACGTGGCGGTACTACTGCGGGGTCGTGTGGAATACCCTTCGTGACCTGAATCAGAGGGCCCGCGACCGGCTGGCGGCAGGGGATTGGAGGATACCGTAAGTGGCTCGCATCCGTTCCATCAAGCCCGAATTCTGGCAGGACGCCCTCCTTGCCCCTCTCCCCCCAATTGACCGGCTCGTTTTCCTCGGTCTGATCTGTTTGGCCGACGATGCCGGCCGGCTGGTGGACAATGTGCGGCTGTTGGACGGGCTGCTATTTCCCCAGACAGACGATTCCTGCGGAGAGTCTCTTGAGACTCTCACGAGACTCTCACGAATTACTCGGTACTGTGTCGGTAGTGGGGACAGATACATTCAGGTGAATGGCTGGACGAAACACCAGAAGGTGACCCACCCCTCCAAGTTCATCTTTCCCCCTCCGCCCGATCTTATTGGAAATACTGAACATAAGCCCCCCCCCGCTGGCAGCCTCGGTGGGTCCTCTGGATACTCTCACGAGGATTTCAGGAGAGTCTCAGGAGAGCCTCAGGAGGATCTCCTGAGATCCTCGTGCTCCGATCCCCTATCCCCAATCCCCAATCCCCAAGTACTTCCACCTTCCCCCCCCCTAGACACCACCCCCCCGGTGGGCGCTGACGCGCCTCCCGCCAAGAAGGGTCCAAACCACCAAGCGTGGATGGAGGAGGCCGTCCCGATGTGGAAAGACCTGTGTCCGGCCGATACGGACTGTGGTGGCTTTCTGGCCCGCACCGCCAAGACCTTCGGCTACCTGAACACCCAGGAGGCCATCGAGCACATGTACGCCTGCGGCTGGAATCCCGACGCCGAGCACAAGAACGGCGACCCGACCAAAGCCTTCCGCGGCTACCTGTCGAAATCGGCCCAGGGTCTGCGCGACGAAAGGGGGGTGAAGTGAGCGTCCTGTTCCAGCCTGGTCAGGTCGCCGAGCTCCGCTTTCCCACACGCCGAGGCTGGGGCGGTGGGTGGTTCGACGACCTCTCCCAGTTGGCCGCCGCCGCCAAGAAAGCCTCCGACGCCGGCGCCCGGTCGGTCTACGTCACCCTGAACCCCGTCAAGCCGGCCCTCCTGGCTCGATGCGCCAACCGGGTGCAGGAGCAGACCAAGACCGCCACCTCGGACAACGACATTCTCACCCGCCGGTGGCTCCCCATCGACCTCGATCCAGTGCGCCCCGCCGACGTGTCCGCCACCGACGAGGAGCACGAGGCCGCCCTGGAGATGGCGCGTCAACTGGCCGTTTGGCTCACGGCCCGGTCGTGGCCGGAGCCCGTGATGGCCGACTCCGGCAACGGCGCCCACCTGCTCTACGCCATCGACCTGCCCAACGACGACGAGGCCCGCACCCTGGTGCAGCGCTGCCTCGAGGCCCTGTCCACGCGCTGGTCGGACGAGCGTATCTCGCTGGATGTCAAGAACTTCAACGCCGCCCGGATCTGGAAGTGCTACGGCACCTGGGCCCGCAAGGGCGACAACATGCC
>JAHJYN010000036.1 GCA_018826885.1 Alphaproteobacteria bacterium
CGACGGGGACCTCGTCCACGTCCGCCGCCGCTTGCGCCAGGGCCAATGCCATGCGCATGAACCGCTCATCATGGACCGCCATTCAAAAGACAACGACAAGAAGCCCCGCCCGCGTCAAGGGGGAGGTGCCTTTGCCGACCGCAAACCCGGGGGCAAGTACGACCGCGACAAGCCGCGGAGCGACAAGCCCCGGGGGGACAAGCCCGGCAGCGACAGGGGACGCGACGACAAGGCCGGCGGCAAGCCCGCGCCCAAGCGTACCGAGCGCATCGCCAAGGCTCTGGCCCGGGCCGGAATCGCATCCCGGCGTGAGGTCGAGCGGCTGATCGGTCTGGGACAGGTGGCGGTCAACGGCAAGATTCTGGACACACCCGCGACCCTGGTGACCCGCGACGATGTGATCACGGTCAAGGGCAAGCCGGTGGGCGCGGCCGAGGCGACGCGCGTCTGGCGCTATCACAAGCCCGCCGGGCTGGTGACCTCGCACATGGACCCGGCCGGGCGCCCCACGGTATTCGACGCCCTGCCCAGTGGATTGCCGCGGGTGATCTCGGTCGGACGACTGGACCTGAACACCGAGGGTCTGCTGCTGCTGACCAACGACGGCGAGCTGTCGCGGGCGCTGGAGCTGCCGACCTCCGCGCTGGTGCGTCAGTATCGGGCCCGGGCCCGGGGACGGATCACGCAAGAGAAGCTGGATACGCTCAAGAACGGCACGACCGTCGACGGCATCCACTATGGGCCGATCGAGGCGACCATCGACAAGGCCAAGGAAAAGGCCGGCGACGACGGCCACGCTCCGGCCAATCTGTGGCTGAGCGTGTCGATCACCGAGGGCAAGAACCGCGAGGTCCGCAAGGTGCTGGAGTCGGTCGGCCTGACCGTCAACCGGCTGATCCGCCTGGCGTATGGCCCGTTCCAGCTGGGCACGCTCCCGGTCGGCTCGGTCGAGGAGATCGGGCCCCGGGTGATCTGCGAGATGCTGGCCGACCATATCCGCCCCGAGAACCTGCCGCAGGGCAATACGGTCTCGACCCCCGCCCCCATCCCCGGACGGCGCCCGCGCGGCCCTGTGGTGGTCGGCAAGTCGGGCTCGGCTCTGTCGGACCCCTCGCGCAAGCCCAGCCGGGTGCGTGCAGCGGGCGTCGCCACGACCGAGGCCGCCGAGCGGGCCGAGACGGGACGTCGGGCGCCGAAGAAGGAGGGCTGGGCCAAGGCCGCGCCGCGCACCAGCCATCCCAAACGAGACTTCAAGCCGCGCGCCGGGGCTCCGGGCGCCGAGGATGCCGATCGGCCGAAGCGCGCCTATAGCCCGCGCCCGACCGGCGATGGCCCCAAGCGGGACTACAAGCCCCGGTCCGACTCGGGCGACCGCCCGGCCCGGGATTTCAAATCGCGCGACGACAAGCCTCGGTCCGGCAAGCCTGCGGGGGCCCGTCCCGGCGGCGACCGTCCCCGCTCGGGCCCGCCCGGACGCGGGGGCCCCGGCAAGCCCGGTGGCTCAGGCGGCAAACCGGGTGGACGCCCGGGTGGGCCCGCCGGCGGGCGCGGCAGCCCGAGGCGCTCAAGCTGATCCGTCGCGAGCTTTCAGCCTGGCGGCGAGACGCAGGGTGCGTCGCACCACGGTCACGGCGGTCAGCAGCACGATGACGGCCAGGGCCAGCCACAATGCGGCGAAGCTGTAGTCGGCAAGCGTCAGCGCCATTCCGGCAGCGATCAGACAGCCCAGTGTCAGGGCGGCCATGCGGTGGGGCTTGGCGCCCGGGCCGACGAAGTCCGCCTCCTGACCCAGAGCCCGGCCCAGCTCGCGGATATAGGCGGTCAGCACGGCCAGCAGGGCCGCGATCCATCCCAGCAGGGGGCCGAATGCGGGGTCATAGACCCTGAGCGCCATGCCTGCGCCTACGAGGAACAGGGCATCGGCGATCCGGTCGGGCAGTTCGTTCCAGACCGGGCCCAGCGGCCCGCCGCGTCCATGCTCGACAGCCACCATCCCGTCCAGCA
>JAHJYN010000269.1 GCA_018826885.1 Alphaproteobacteria bacterium
CTATGGCATGGACGGCCTGCTGGCGGAGCTGGGCGTCGAGTGAGGGAGAAGGCAGTAGGCAGTAGGCAGTAGGCAGTAGGCAGTAGGCAGTAGAGACTGTGTTGTGGCAGGGGCTGAGCCATGGATCAGATCAACAGCTATCGTGACCTCAAGGTCTGGCAGCGGGCGATGGATCTGGCTCAGTCGATCTACGAGCTCACAAGGTCGTATCCGCGCGAAGAGCGGTTCGGCTTAACCGCCCAAACTCGACGTGCCGCCACCTCGGTGCCCGCCAATATCGCGGAAGGCTATGGCCGGTCCTCCAAAGGCGCTTACCTGAACTTCCTCAGGATCGCACAGGGTTCCCTGAAGGAAACCGAGACCCACCTGCTGATTGCCGTCCGCGTCGGCCTTGCGACCGAAGTCGCCGCAGCTGACGCTATGGCTCAGGCCGACGAGCTGGGGAAAATGCTGCGCGGCCTCATCGTACGGCTTGAAGCCCACGCCCGGGATTGAGGAGCAGAGACCCTACTGCCTACTGCCTACTGCCTACTGCCCACTGCCTAAACTTCAGAGGTGCGCCATCTTCCGGCGGGCCTTGTCGAAATACTGCCAGCCGGTCCACAGGGTGATGATCGCCGCGGCCCAGATCAGCACATCGGCGAACATCTGGAACCACGGATAATATTCGAACTCCAGGCCAAAGCCGTCCCAGTTGCGGGCGAACAGCTGGGCGCCCAGCGCCACCAGCTGCAGGGTGGTCTTCCATTTGGCCAGCAGGGTGACGGGCAGTTTGACCTTGCCGGCCACCGTCTCGCGCAGGGCCGAGACGGCGAATTCGCGGAACAGGATCAGGCCGCAGGGGATGGCGATCTGCGGCACCGAGCCCGAGGTCAGAACGCCGAGAATGGCGCCGGTCACCAGCACCTTGTCGGCGATGGGATCGAGGATCGCGCCCCAGCGCGTCGTCGCATGCCAGCGCCGCGCCAGATAGCCGTCGATCCAGTCGGTCGAGGCCGCCACCACGAAGATGATGAAGGCCACGCGATAGAGGCCGAACTGATCCTCGGGGCTCAGATACGACGACACAATCGGGATGCCGCCCGTGGCCCCGGCCAGGATCAGGAACATCACCACCCCGGCCGCCAGCCGCAGGCCGGTCAGGATGTTGGGGATGGGGTTGGCGTGGTGGTGGGGGGCTGTGTCCGACTGGGGCATGGTCATCTCCGATCTCTCCGATGTGCCATGCTTCGCGGGCGCTGGCGAGCGGTCTAGGCGGGGTGGAATTCCCCGTCGTCCCCCAGAACGCGCAGCACCCCGTCGGCGATGCCGAAATGCAGACCGGTCAGGGTCAGCTCGCCCGCCGCCTCGCGCTCGGCGATCCACGGGAAGGTGCGCAGGTTGTCGAGCGACAGTTTGACGATCGCCTCCTCGCTGACCTGAACCGCGTGGTCATGGTCGCAGCTCGACAGCGCCTGCCGCACGGCCGGGCGGCCCTGGTCGACCCAGGCTTCGACAAAGTCCAGACCAGCGGCGCCGCTGTCCGACCGCATGGCCTGCACCCCGCCGCACAGGGCATGGCCCATGACGACGATGCGCGACACCTTCAGCGCCTTGACCCCGAACTCCAGCGCCGAGGACACGCCGTGCAGCCCGCCGTCGGGCTGGTAGGGCGGCACCAGATTGGCGACATTGCGCACGACGAACAGGTCGCCGGGCGCCGCGTCAAAGATCAGCGCCGGGTCGGCCCGGCTGTCCGAACAGGCGAGGAACAGGGTGTGCGGCGTCTGCCCCGCTTCGGCCAGGGTCTCATAGGCCGCACGGGCCCGGGGCCACTGGTTGGCACGAAACCGGTGATAGCCCGCCAGCAGCGGGTCGGAGGACGAGTCGGTCATGGGGTGGTTCTAGCGGTTTGAGCGGCCCTCGAAAACGGTGTATACGCGTATATACATCGGGAGAGACGCCATGGGTGTCATCAGTCGGATATTTCGCAGTGGCAACAGCGACGCCGTGCGCCTGCCCAAGGAAATCACTTTCGGCCCGGGGGTCGAGGTCGAGATCGAGCGCAAGGGCGATGTGGTCACGATGCGGCCCAAGCGCCCCTCGATGGAGGAGATGCTTGATAAGCTGGACGCACTCCCCAAGCCGAGCACAGTCCAGAAGCGGCCGGGCTTCATCGCACCCATTCGGAAGGGTCTTCTCTAGGTGCTGATGCTGGACACCAGCGTCGCCATTGCCCTCCGGGATGGCGACGCGTCGATGGTTCGCCAGCTACGCGCGGCAGGGAGTCCGACCTGCTTTTCGGTCGTGTCCTTGGTGGAACTGGAAGCCGGGCTTTTCGGACCAGAGGCAGATTTGAGGCGGGAGCGTTTGGCGACCCTTCTCGAAACGATTCCCGTGATCGATTTCACGGAGGACGAAGCGGTCGCCTATGGACGGATTCTGACCGACACCGGTTTCTCCCGCCGCAAGGTTCTGGATCGCATGATTGCGGCCCAGGCGATCGTCGCGGGCGCCACCCTCGTGACGCTGAATGGCCCCGACTTCCACGACATCCCCGGGCTCTCCCTGCTGGAGTGGTGAGCCTCAGCCCTTGCGGAAAAAGGCGTGGATGCGTTCGGCGGTCTGCTGGCTGATGCCGTCCACCTTGGCCAGATCGACGACGGCGGCCCGCGACACCCCCTTGGCCGAGCCAAAGGCCTGCAGCAGGGCCTTCTTGCGGCCCGGGCCGATGCCCTCGATCTGGTCCAGCGGGTTCTTCTTGATGTCCATCGAGCGGCGCGTGGCATGGGCGCCATTGGCGAACCGGTGGGCCTCGTCGCGCAGCCGCTGCAGATAGTAGAGGGCCGGCGACTTCTGCGGCAGCATGAAGGGCGGCTTGCCCGGCATGAAGAAGCGCTCGCGCCCGGCATCGCGGTCGGGGCCCTTGGCCACCCCCACGACGGCCACATCGTCGATGCCCAGATCGGCCATGACCCGCACCACCTCCGACAGCTGGCCGGCGCCGCCGTCGATCAGGATCAGATCGGGCCGCTCGGTCGCCTGACCGGCCTCCTCATCCTTGAGCAGACGGGCAAAACGGCGGGTCAGAACCTCGCGCATCATGCCGTAGTCGTCGCCGGGGGTCAGGTCCTGATCGCGGATGTTGAACTTGCGGTACTGGTTCTTGCGATAGCCCTCGGGCCCGGCCACGACCATGCCGCCGACCGCGTTCGAGCCCGAGATATGGGCATTGTCATAGACCTCGATCCGCTCGGGCCGGGCCTCCAGACCAAAGGCCTCGGTGACCGCCTCCAGGATCTTGCCCTGGGCCGAGGTCTCGGCCAGCCGCCGGCCCAGCGCCTCGCGCGCATTGGTCAGGGCATGGTCGACCAGGCTCAGCTTGTCGCCGCGCTTCGGAATGGCGATCTCGACCTTGTGCTCGACCTTGAGGCTGAAGGCCTCTTCCAGCAGCTCCAGCTCCAGCGGGCGCAGATTGGTCAGGATCAGCCGCGGGACCGGCTTGTCCTCATAGAATTGCGCGAGGAAGGCCGACAGGATTTCGGTGTCGCTGTCGCTCTTGTCGATGCGCGGGAAATAGGCCCGACCGCCCCAGTTCTGGCCCGCGCGATAAAAGAACACCTGCACACAGGCCTGCCCCGCGTCGGTGTGCAGGGCGAACACATCGGCCTCGGACACCCCGCCCGCCAGCCGCGAATATTCCATCGAAATGGCGGTCAGCGCCCGGATCCGATCGCGCAGCCGCGCCGCCCGCTCATAGTCCATGACCTCGGACGCCGCCTGCATGTCACGCGACAGCCGCCCGACCACAGCATCCGACTTGCCGTTCAGAAAGGCCGCCGCCTCGCCGACCAGCCGGTTGTAGTCCTCCAGCGAGATCAGGCCCGTACACGGCGCCGAACAGCGCTTGATCTGATGCAGCATGCAGGGCCGGGTGCGCCCCTCATAGACACTGTCCGAGCACGACCGCAGCAGAAAGGCCTTCTGCAGGGTCGTCAGGGTGCGGTTGACCGCCCAGGTCGAGGCGAACGGCCCGTAATAGTCGCCCTTGATGGTGCGCCCGCCCCGGTGCTTGCGGATCTGGGGCGCGGGGTGGTCGCGCCGGATCATCAGCTGGGAAAAGCTCTTGTCGTCGCGCAGCAGCACATTGTAACGCGGCTTCAGCGACTTGATGTAGGTCGCCTCCAGCAGCAGGGCCTCGGTCTCCGACGCCGTCAGGACCAACTGCATCGACCGGGTCTGGTTGACCATCAGGGCGGTACGCTGGCTGTGCACCCGCCCTTGCGCATACTGCAGCACGCGCTTTTTCAGCGACTTGGCCTTGCCGACATAGAGGCACGACCCGTCCTCGCCATACATGCGATAGACGCCCGGCTTGTCGGGCGCGCGCCGGGCCTCGTCGCGGATCAGCTCCGCGCCGACCAGAGGCGGCTTTTCCGTCAGGGAATCAGGGGGCAGGGCAGTCATCGCCCCCAATATAGGTCTACCCGCGCCGGACCAGAACCACGCCGCCGATCACCATCAGGATACCGGCCACTCGCATGACGTTCATCGGTTGCTTCGGCACGCCCATGGCCCCGAAATGGTCGAGCACCAGACTGATCAGCAACTGCCCGGCCACCATCAGGGTGATGGTCACGGCCACCCCCAGCCGCGGCACGGCCCAGGCCGCCGCGACCACGAACACCGAGCCATACAGCCCGCCGATCCACACCCACCAGGGCAGCGACCGCGTCGCCGCCATGTCCGGCCGGGTCTGCAGCATCAGCGCCAGCAGGCCCAGAGCGACCGTGCCGACCGCAAACGAGATAAAGGCCGCATTGACCGGCGAGGCTACGGCCTCGGCCAGCCGCGCATTGGTCGGCGCCTGAAGGGCAGTGGCCCCTCCCGCCAGAACGACGGCCAGCATGGCAAGCAGTGCAGGGTTCATCCGCGCTGGCTAGCACCGGGCGCGGCGGATGGGAACGGAGTCCTCACCACCTTGGATCGGCGGGCACCCCGTCCAGATATTCCCTCAGCCGCGCGCGGCTGCCCCGGCTGAGGGCGTCGGGCAGGGCGTCGGGGGCAAACCAGTCGGTCTCGGCGATCTCGCCGTGCTGGCTGGCGGGGCCGGTCGTGAAATCGCGGACCAGATAGACGGCCACGTGGTCGCCCTTGAAATGGGCCTCGTTCGAATGGATCGACAGCAGGGTGGCGGGCCCGGTCAGGCTCAGGCCGGTCTCCTCGCGCATCTCGCGCACCAGGGCGTCGTGCAGGCTCTCGCCGCGATCCACCCCGCCGCCGGGCAGCCACCAGTCGGGCAGATAGGTGTGGCGCACCAGCAGAATGCGGCCCTCCGCGTCGACCGCCAGTCCGCGCACGCCCAGCGTCATGCCGCGCGTCATCCGGGCCAGGGTGTGAAAGGCCGGGCGGGTGAACGGCTCGATACGTTCGCGCCAGTTGCGGGTCGGGGAGGGGGCCATGCGGCTTGATGGCCCGGCCTGCGCCCCTTGAACAGAGGCCGGGCGCGCTTTAAGGCCAGAGCCAGATTTCCGACGGGAGAATTCCATGACCGCGCTCTTCATCATCTTCGGCTTTGTCATCGTTCTGGGCGCGCTGAACGTGTTCGAGTTCGGCCGGGTTGACTGACACCCCCACCGGTCCGTCTGACATGCCCGGGGCTGTGCTGGTCACCGGCGGCGCCAAACGCATCGGGCGCGCCATTGTGCTGGCGCTGGCCGGGGCCGGCCATGACGTGGCCATCCACTGCCGATCCTCAAAAGACGCCGCCGAGACGCTGGCCGGTGAGGTCCGCGCGCTCGGCCGCCGGGCCGTGGTCGTCACCGCCGATCTGTCGCGGGAGGATCAGGTCCGCCGTCTGGTGCCCGACGCCAGCGCTGCGCTCGGACCCCTGACCGGCCTTGTGAACAATGCCTCGGCCTTTGAGGATGACCGCGTCGGCGATCTGTCGCGCGCCCTCTGGGACACGCATATGGAGACCAATCTGCGCGCCCCCGTGGTGCTGGCCGAGGCCCTGGCCGGCCAGGTGCCCGAGGGCGGCGGCTGGGTCGTCAACCTGCTGGACCAGCGGGTGAAGAAGCCCGATCCGCGGTTCTTCTCCTATGCCCTGTCGCGGGCCGGCCTGTGGTGGGCGACGCGCACCCTGGCCCAGGCGCTGGCACCCCGCGTGCGGGTCAACGGCGTTGGCCCCGGCCCGACCCTGGCCTCCGTCCACCAGAGCGAGGCCGACTTTCAGGCCGAGGTCGAGGGCACGCCGCTCCGGCGCGCCAACCGTCCCGAAGAGATCGCCGACGCCGTCCTGTGGCTGGCCCGGGCGCCCGGCGTGACCGGCCAGATGATCGCCGTCGACGCAGGCCAGCATCTGGCCTGGCGCACCCCCGATATCGAAGAGGATTGATCCATGGCTGACGGCCTGCGCCACGAGGGGCTGACGGTGTTCGTGCGCGACCTGCGGGTCGAGGCCGGCATCGGCGTCCACGCCCATGAACAGGGCTGTCTGCAGACCCTGGTGATCAATGTCGCCCTGCAGCTGGCGCCCGGCCCGGTCGAGGCGCTGGGCGATACGCTGAACTATGAGGATGTCGCCCGGCTGTCGCGCGAACTGGTCGCCGAGGGCCATGTCGGTCTGGTCGAGACCTTTGCCCAGCGTCTGGGCCAGCGGCTGATGGCCGATCCGGTGGTGCACGGGGTGACGGTACGCATCGGCAAGCCCGGCTGTCTGGCCGATGCGGCCGAGGCCGGCTGCGAGATCACCCTGTCGCGCGGCTGACAGTGGTTGCGCGGGGGCGCTTGCCCCGGCATTGTCGCCGCGAAGTGTGAGGAGCCCGATGGCCGAACCCGGCGATCCCGACCTGTCCAAGGACAAGCCTGCCCCCCGGCCCGAGGCCGACCCGGACGCCGAGGTGGGCTTTTGCTCGCCTGACGCCCTCGCCGGTCGCCCGCGCGCGGTGGAGCCTGAGCCCGAGGCCGCCCCCGAGCATGAGCCCGTCGCAGGGGCGGTGTCGAAGCCCGAGCCGGAGCCCGAGCCCGAGCCCGAGCCCGAGCCTGACGCGACCCCCGCCTGGAGTCCTCCGCCCCGACGCGACCCCGTCGACAACCTGCCAGAGCCGGAGGGCATGATGGGCCTCTACACCGTCTATGCCCTGATCCTGTTCGCCATTCCGACCTTCGGCGTCTCGGCCGTGGTCGGCCTTCTGGCGGTCATGATGCGCGATGTCCCGACACACGCCGTCGCCGCCAGCCACCATGTCTTCCAGGTCCGTACCCTGTGGGCGGCGGCGGTGGTCGCCGTGCTGGGCGTCATCCTGATCGTGGTCAATGCCGGGGTATTTGTCCTGTTCCTGCTGGTTCTGTGGGTGCTGATGCGCGGCGCCTGGGGCAGCTGGATGCTCAAGTCGCGCCGCGCCATCCCCAATCCTCGCTCCTGGTGGATCTGAGGGCCGGGACCCAAGGCTTGAAAGCCCGTCTGCCGCATCCCAGATAGGGGTCCGATGGATCCGCCGCTTTCGGGGGTCCGCATTCAGGGTCGCTTCCAGGAGGGCCGGATGACCACGCGTACAGTCCTGTTCGACAGCCCGTTTCTGCTGGGCTTTGACCATACCCGCAGCCTGATCGACCGGGCGGCGCGGGCGGCCTCCGAGGCCTATCCCCCCTATAATGTCGAGCAGCGCGGCGACGCCGCCGTTCGCATCACCCTGGCCGTGGCCGGCTTTTCGCCCGACGACCTGTCGATCACACTCGAGGGCCGCCAGTTGACCATCTCTGGCAAGCGCGAGGGGGCCGACAAGGGGGACGGCGGGAATGCCTATCTGCACCGCGGCATCGCAGCGCGCGGCTTTCTCCGGACCTTCGTCCTGGCCGACGGTCTGGAGGTCGAGGAGGCCTCGCTGGAGCACGGCCTGCTGCACGTGGACCTGCTGCGGCCCGAACAGGTCGCCCAGACCCGCCGCATTCCCATCACGACCCGCTGATAGGCTGGTCAGGCTCCGATCCTTGCGGAGCCACTTTCCGGGGTCACGCGTTGACCCTTCATACCCGCGTTTCAGGAGCCCAACTCAGGTGATGACGACCGACGACATGACGGACAAGGCCTTTGCTGATCTGGGTGCGCCCGATCTGGTCTATGTGCGTGCGGTGGCCGCGTCCGAAATCATGGACGAGGTGGCCGGCGCCACGGACCCGGATCAGCCGCCCATCCGGCTTGACCCGCGCCAGACCCTGTATGCGGTGCACAGCGCCGACGGCGAGCGGCTGGCCGTCATGGCCGACCGCGAAAGCGCCTTTGCCGCCGCCGTCGCCCACGAGCTGGAGCCGGTCTCGGTTCACTAGGCCTTTGGCCGGGCTTCAGGCCGCCGTGGTTTCGATGCGGCGGACCAGCAGCGCCTGAAGCGTGTCGCGGCTGTCGGCCTGACGCAGGCGTTGCTGCAGGTCCGGTGAACGCAGCGCGCGCGAGGTTGCGGCCAGGGCTCTCAGATGGCCGGCGCCGTCGCTGGGGGGCGCAAACAGGCCGACCAGCAGATCGACCGGACGATCATCCACCGCATCAAAGGCGACCGGAGTTTCCAGCCGCACCAGGACGGCGAACACATGGTCCACATCGCGGTGCCGCGCATGCGGAATGGCCACGCCCGAACCGACCCCGGTCGAGCCCAGCGCCTCACGCTCCATGAGCGCATCCATCAGCGGGCCTGAATCGTCATGACCCAACACATGGGCGGCGGCCTCGGCCACCGCCTGCAGGGCCTGACGTTTGGACGAGACGCTTCCGCGCAGGACGATACCGTCCCGGCTGACCAGATCTCCGATTTCCATATTCATCCCCGAAACTACGCAACTGTGGGCCCGGAAGGCATCCGCCCTCTAGGCCCGACTTGCGGCCCCTTAAAGGCCTTATACCGTCGAACCGTTTACCGAACCGTGTCCGTTCTGTGAACTCGTCCGGCGAGGGTCGACCCAGCCGATGTTTCCATCGGGCCGGCGATAGACCACGGCCACGCCGCCATGGGCCGCATTCTTGAACACGACGACGGGGTAGCCGCTCATGTCCAGCTCCAGCACGGCCTGGCCGACGGTCAGGGTGCGCAATTCGGATTCGGTCTCGGCGATCACCAGTCCGGCCGGGGCCTCGCCGTCCGGCTTGCCGACATCGGCAAAGGCGTCGTCGTCGGTCTCATCGAGGTTGCGGAAGACGGTCATGCGCGCCACTTCGGCGGCCGCCATCTCTGCCTTCTCGGGCGACAGGCCCTTGGGCCCGCCGTGGTGATCCTTCAGGCGGCGCTTGTAGCGCCGGACGCGTTTTTCCAGCTTGTCGAGCGAATCGGAAAAGGCGCCGTGCGCGTCCATGCCGTGCCCGGTGGTGACCAGACTCTGGCCCGAGGCCAGCCGGACCCAGCAGTCGACCTTGAACCCGGGACCGTCCTTGGACACCACAACCTCGGCATCCTGTCCGCCGCGTTCAAAGTATTTGCCGACCCCCTCATTGAGTTCCTGGGAGATGCGCGAGCCTAACGCTTCGCCGACATCCACGTGCTTACCGCTGACTTGGACTTGCATAGGAGACAGAACGCGACCGAAGCCGTTCGGTGTCAACGGGCTTCACATTTTTGTGGTCGTCGAAGCGGGCGCGATTAACCGGTTTTCAGACGCCGCTTGCGCTCGACAGACGACGGAATTCGCAAGGCTTCCCGGTATTTGGCCACGGTCCGGCGGGCGATATCGATGCCCGCCTGATTCAGCAATTCGACGATCCGGTCGTCGGACAGAACGTCGCCGTCGCGCGCCTCGTGGTCGATCATCGACTTGATCCGGTGACGGACGGCTTCGGCCGAGTGGCTGGACTGGCCGTCGACCGACTGGATCGCCGAGGTGAAGAAGAATTTCAGCTCGAAGACACCGCGCGGCGTGGCCATATATTTGTTCGAGGTGACGCGGCTGACGGTCGACTCATGCATGCCGATCGCATCGGCCACCGTCTTCAGGTTCAGCGGCCGCAGGAATTCGACGCCAAAGGCAAAAAACGCGTCCTGCTGGCGGATGATCTCGGACGACACCTTCAGGATCGTCTTGGCCCGCTGGTCCAGCGATTTGACCAGCCAGTTGGCCTGGGCGGCACAGTCGGCGACGAAGGTCTTTTCCGTATCCGACCGGGCACCGGCCGACACCACCCCATGATAGCGCTTGTCGACCAGCAGCCGGGGCAGGGTATCGGCGTTCAGCTCGATGCGCCAGCCGCCGGCCGGGTCGGGCCGCACCAGCACATCGGGAATCACCGTCTGCGCCGGCTCGCCGCCAAAGCCGGCACCCGGCCGGGGTGTCAGCGCCTTCAGCTCGGAGATCATCTCCGACAGGTCCTCGGCGTCGACGCCGCAGGCGCTGCGCAGCGCCGACAGATTGTGCCGCGCCAGCAGTTCCAGATTGTCCAGCAGGGCCGCCATGGCCGGATCGAACCGGTTGCGCTCGACCAGCTGCAGCTTCAGGCATTCGGGCACCGAGCGCGCCATGATGCCGGTCGGCTCGAACCCGTGACAGACGGCCAGCACCGCCTCGACCCGGTCGATGTCGCAGCCCAGCCGGTCGGCCACCTCGGCCAGATCGCCGCGCAGATAGCCATGGTCATCGACCATTTCGATCAGGGCCAGGCCGATGGCCCGGTCGGCGGCGTTCAGCGGCGTGCCCGACAACTGCGCCTGCAGATGCTCCCACAGGGTCAGCTCGCGGCTGTCGGCCCGCTCCAGGCCCTCGCCCTCGGGGGCCGGTCCGCCCTTGCCGGTGCGCGACCAGTCCGACAGGCCGGGCTGGGCTTCGTCGGCCCCGCCGCCGGGGCCCTCGGTCGCCCGCTCGCCGGGGCTGGCGTCATAGACATCGTCGGCGCGGGTATCCATGGCCTGCTCGGCCGCATCCGGGCGCGCCTCGTCAAAGCTCAATTCGGCATGCGGGTCGTTCGGGATGTCCGCCGAAGCCTCGCCGACCGCCTCGCCGGGGATGTCGGCCTCCTCATCGCGCTTCAGCAGCGGATTGCGCTCCAGCTCGGCCTCGACAAAGGCCTCCAGCTCCTGGTTCGACAGTTGCAACAGCTTGATGGCCTGCTGCAGCTGGGGCGTGATCACCAGCCCCTGCCCCTGTCTGATCTCCAGTCTCTGACCGATCACGGCAATCGTCCCCACCGAACCCTGTTCGGACACCGTGGCCCGAAACTTGCTGGAGCCACACTGACGCGAAGCGGTTAACGGGGGTTGAAGCGGCCTGTTCGCGTCTCAGATCTGACCGCCTCCCTTTCGACCTTCGTCATCCTCGGGCTTGACCCGAGGATCGGTCCGGGCAGGCGATTTCTCAGCCCCTCTCCGTTGGGAGAGGGGTTGGGGTGAGGGGCTCACCGTTTCCTTCGGCGTGAGCCGTCGCACCGGCATTGCTACGGCCTTCGCCGACCGAGGCCGCCGACCCTCATCCGGCGCTCACGCGCCACCTTCTCCCATCAGGAGAAGGGACAAATTGTCATTCGGCGCCTCCACCACACGCACCGGCCCCGTTGTGTTCGCTGTGCCCTCGTTGTGCCCGCTGTGATGAACCTCTCTTTGCCCGAGGTCCCCGTCATCCTCGGACTTGATCCGAGGATCGGTCCGGGCAGACCGTCCGAACCCCTACCCGTACATATCGCCCAGATACACCCGGCGGACGTCGGGGTTGGCGACGATTTCGGCGGCGGTGCCTTCGAACAGCACCTCGCCCGCCGAGATGATCGCGGCGCGGTCGATGATGTCCAGCGTCTCGCGGACATTGTGGTCGGTGATCAGCACGCCGATGCCGCGCTCGGCCAGATAGCGGATCACCTGACGGATGTCGGCAATGGCCAAGGGGTCGATGCCGGCAAAGGGTTCGTCCAGAAGCATGAAGGCCGGGTCGCCCGCCAGCGCCCGGGCGATCTCAACCCGCCGTCGCTCGCCGCCCGACAGGGCCGCCGCCGGGGCGTCCTTCAAGTGGCCGACGCTGAGCTCGTCCAGCAAACGGTCGGTTTCCTCGCGGATGGCGGTGGCGCCGGTCTTGTGCAGTTCGACGACGGCGCGGACATTCTCCTCGACCGTCAGGCCGCGAAAGATCGAGGCTTCCTGCGCCAGATAGCCCAGACCCATGCGCGCGCGCTGGTACATGGGCTGGCGCGTGATGTCCTCGCCATCGATGGTGATGGTGCCCGTGTCAGCCGGGATCAGGCCGGTGATCATGTAGAAGCAGGTGGTCTTGCCCGCACCGTTCGGCCCCAGCAGGCCGGCGACCTCGCCGCGCTGGACGGTCAACGACACATCCCGCACCACCTGACGTTTGCCGAACGAGCGCGCCAGATGGCGGGCCTTGAGGCCCCGGTCGGCCTCGGCCGCCCTGGGCGCAGCGGTCTCCGCGGCCGCCTTGGGCCGGTCGTCCAGATTGAGGGCCGAGAGTTCCTTGCGGGCCACCGGGGATCAGTCGGCCTGATCCGGCGGGGTGGTGCCGTTGGGATAGAAGACGCCCTGCACGCGGTTGCCGGCGGGGGTGGGGGCCCCGTCCATCCGGGCGCTTTCGGTCCGGACATTATAGACCAGCCGGCTGCCGGTCATGACATTGCGGCCCTGGGTGACGATGACATTGCCGGTCATGACGATCTCGCCCGCGTCGAGATCATAGACGGCCCGGTCGCCGCGCAGCGTCTGGGTCGGCGTGACGAAGAACACCTCGCCCGTCGCCTCGACCCGGGTCACGGCGCTGTCGGCATTGGTGAAGGCCTCGATCCGCCCCGCGCGCAGGCGGTTGTCGCCCTGCATGATTTCCGCGTCGCCGATCAGGGCGAAGCCGTTCGGCGTATAGGCAAAGGTGTTGCTGCCGAACATGCCGGGCCCGCTGCCGGGGTCCTGCGACACGCCGGCGCCGGGCAGGGTCAGGCTGAAGGCCAGCACCAGAGCGGCCGCGAGGGAAGTCTTACCGGAACGGATCATCGTCGTTCTCATCTCTGGCGGGCCGCGGGGGTGAAGGTGCCGCGAACCTTGTTGTCGACCGTGCCCTGGAATTCGACACGCTCGCCCTGGTCGCGAATGACATAGGACGTCGCAGACAAGGTGCCAAGCGGTCCGGTGCCCTGCACCCCCTTGTCACCGGTCACCAAGCCGGTGCGGGTATCGACCACGGCCTCGGGCGTCGTCAGGACAAAGCCGGAGCCGCCATCCGAAATCCGCACATTGGGGCCGATGATCACGCGGCGCGCGGCCTCGTCATAGGTGCCACCGTCGGCGGTCATCTCGGTGACCTTGGCCCCGCCCAGATTGAGGCGCAGCACCGGCCCGACCAGTCGCAGATGGCCGGTCTCGGGCACCCGCACGACGCCCTTGGCGCCGATGACGAAGGCGCGGCCCTGATCGTCCTGTCCGTAATAGAGGGCATTATCCAGCGCCACATCGCTGCGCTGCCCGGCCCGGCGTTCGGCGTCCGAAATGGCCGAGCGCAGCCCGATCCAGGCGACCGTCCCCCCGGCCAGCAGCAGGATCACCACCGGCAGCACCCGCCGGAACAGCATCACCCGCCGCGAATGCGCGCGCCAGTGCCGGGCCTTGGCGGCCGTCGGCGACGTCGGATCCACGGGCGGGGGCGTGTCGGTCATCAGGTATGGGCGAAGATGTCGGTGTCTTCCCAGCCGTCCAGGTCCAGCCGGGCCCGCACGGGCAGGAAGTCGAACAGTTGCGCCGCCAGCCCCGTGCGGCCCTCGCGCGCCAGCATGGCGTCCAGCCGCTCGCGCACCTGATGCAGGTGCAGCACGTCCGAGGCCGCATAGTCCTGCTGCGCCTGGGTCAGGTCGTCCGCCCCCCAGTCCGAGCTCTGCTGCGCCTTGGACAGGTCCACCCCCGCCAGCTCGCGCACCACATCCTTCAGCCCGTGCCGGTCGGTATAGGTGCGCGCCAGCTTGGAGGCGATCTTGGTGCAGTACACCGGCCGCGTCTCGACCCCCAGCCACAGCTGGAACATGGCGATGTCGAACCGGCCAAAGTGGAAGATCTTGAGCACCTGCGGGTCCGTCAGCAGCCGCTTCAGGTTCGGACAGTCATAGGCATCCCGGTCCAGCTGGACCAGATGCGCATCCCCGTCCCCGGCCGACAGCTGCACCACGCACAGCGGATCGCGGCGATAGCGCAGGCCCATGGTCTCGGAATCGACCGCCACCACGGCGCCCAGGTCCAGACCGTCGGGCAGATCGCCCCTGTGCAGATATACTGTCATGCGTCCCGCCTGTTCACGTGCCTGAGGACCATAAACGAACGGCGCCGCATCGTCAGGATGCAGCGCCGTTTCGAAGAATTGGTGCCCAGGAGAGGACTCGAACCTCCACGACCTTTCGATCACTGGCACCTGAAGCCAGCGCGTCTACCAATTCCGCCACCTGGGCTCTCGGGCCGACACATCAGAGACATATCGTCCGGGAAGGCGCGGACCCATAAGGCAGGCTCCGGGTCCGGTCAACGGTCCTGTGACGAAAATACTGAGGCCCTGCGATCAATCCCGCGGCGCCACGATCTCCAGCCCGATGCCGGCCGGCGCCTCGGGCGCGCGCACCCCCGCATCCAGACGCGCATCCAGCACCACATCCTTCAGCGCCCGCTCCATCAGGCCCGGCAGATGCGCCTCGCCCTGCGGCATCCGCACATCGAGGTAAAAGCCCGCCGTCTCGCTGTCCGACCAGCGCGCCAGCGCCAGCCACGCCGCCTTGACCGACGGATCGGCGGAAAACGCCCGCGTCAGCCCCGCGACCAGCCCCTCGGGCGTCTCCTTCGGCACGGCCAGATGGGTCGGCCAGCGCGCCCCGGCCTCGGGCAGGCTCTGGCCGATCATCGCCGACAGCGCCGCCGGCGGCCACGACACCCCATAGGGCTGGCCCGGGTTCAGCACCGCCGGATTGACCCGGATCACCTCCAGCAGCGCCCGCCCGTCAAAGGCCTCGGCCGCCGCATCCTCGCCGAACACCGCCAGCGCCCGCTCCTTCGCGGTAAAGATCGCCGTCGCCGGCCGCCCGTCCTTCGGCGTCACCGTGCGCAGGCGCAGCGTATCCGTCGCCGCATCCTCCTCGGCCACCACGGCCCACAGTTTCGCCCCCGGCACCGCCGCCTCAAAGGCCGCGCGCTCTGCCGCCCCGCCCGAGCTGGCCGCCATCAGCAGCATTTCGAGGTCATTCAGCGGCGAAAAGGCGGGAGTCGGAGAGGCGGTCATGAGAGCCGTCCTGTACTGCAAAACCGGAAAGGGCAGTGACCTACCCCGCCCGCCCGCGAATGGCGAGAGGGGGAGGGGGCGGGGAGGGGGAGGCGTGAGGCGAGGGCACCCGTCTCCGCCTCAGCCCTCCATGGCCTTGGCCGCGGCCTCCATCAGGTCCGCGTCCGACATCAGCCGCCAGCCGCGCAGCCGCCCCTCGTCCGGCAGCGGCACCCCGGCCGCCGCCAGCGCCCCCTCCAGCGTCTCGATCCACGACTCCGTCGCCCGCTGGCGATAGTTCGCCTTGGTCAGATAGTGCCCCTGAAAACCATACATCTTCCAATAGGCCTTCCGCACCGCCCGGTCCGGGTCCGGCCGACCTTCGGGCGGGTGACGGAACAGCGCCACAAGCTCCTCGGCCCCCAGCTCCAGCACCTGCAGCACCAGCGCCAGCGGCAGGTCCGCGACCGTCAGCGCCCCGTCCGGCCCGCTGCCCCGCACGCCACCGCCCCCAGCCACAGCCTCCGCCTCGCGCGCCGCCAGCCGTTGATAGGTCTCGGCCAGAGCCCCCAGCGCCCGCGCCTCGGCCCACAGCCGCCCGCGCATGGCCCGCCCCGACGCCAGCGTCGCCATCCGCGCCAGCGCCGCAGGGTCTTCGGCCCCGTCCTCCAGCGTCCCGTCCTCCGCAGGCATGGGCAGGCCAGAAAACAGACGCGCCGCCACCGCCTCGGGGCTGTTCCGCCGCGCCGCCTCCAGCTCGGCCTCGCGCGCCTCAGCCTGGGCGATCACCTGCGCGTCGCCCCAGTCCCGCTTGGTCGACTTCCGCCGGGTGATCTGGGCGCGCACCGCGCTGACCGACACCCGCCATTTGCTGGCCAGAAAGGGCGCCGTCGCCCCCTCCCGATACTCCTTCATGATCAGCTCCCACGTCTCGGGCTTCAGCGCATAGTGCGCCGGCCGATCCGCAGGCGGCGGATCCGGCAGAGGCACAGCCGGGGGCAGGGTCATATCCATGCGGCGCAGGATAGGGGGTCCCTGCGTCAGGATCGGACGTAGATCGTCGTTACGCGGCTTCCGCCATCGCCGCCTCGGTCCATTGTTCGGCCATCGCCTTCGCAATGCCGGGATAGAAGCGCGACCGCTCCTTCCAGCGATCCGCTGACGGCGGCATCCGGTGAACCCTTGGCGCGCGTCCATCCACAATGTTCGTCGGCACCAGTGGCGGCAGGTTCTTCAGCCACAGACAGGTCCGCTTGGTCTCGCCGTGCCCGAACTGCCAAGGCTGAATGCTCTGGGCGAACTCCTCGAAATTGGCGATCCGCGCCTTGGCGTGTTTGTGCATCACCGGGTTCTCGATGGCGATGCGATCAATCGGGGCGTTCCAGAAGTCCGAGAATAGCGACGCGCCTTCCTCTAACTCGCGCCACATCTCTTCCTTGGTCTTGCCGGGAGGCGGTTTCGTCAGCCATCGCACGCCCGAATTGCATAATCTCGTGCAAGGCGGGTGTGCGACCATCAGCAGGTCCCACCCATCATTCAAAAGGTCTCGGGCATCCCCGATAATATGCCGGTTGGACCCGTCCTCGCTCGGCAATAGGTCGCACGACCATGCGTCGTGCCCCATGGCCAGAAAGGCATTGCGGACCGTGCCGCTATATTCGCAGGCGACGAGGACTCTCATGCTCTGGAGCCCCGCCAGAGGGCGGTAGGAATTCACGGTGCGGCGTCCATGGATAGGCTCGCGCAACGACGCGAGTCGGTTGACGCTCCACGATAGCGGTTAATCAAATACCAGGATAGGTTGTTTGAACGGGCCTGCGCCCGGGCCATACGAGGGGCACGCTATGAAGCGCGACAGAACAGAATGGATCTTGGTGGGGCTGCTGACGCTGGGCACGGCGGCGCAGGTTGTGCTGTTCATTCGGATGGTCGCCGGGCTCTAGCCGCCCTTGTCATTCGAGCGGGTCTGCCGACAGTATCTGCGCGAAGCGCGATTCCTGCGACGTCACAAAGGCCTGAGATGGAGACCCCGCCAGAACCGCGAACCGACTGGGCCGACTGGCAGAACGATCTGATCGTCGCTGACTACTTCGATATGTTCGGACGTGTGAAGGCGGGGGAAAGGGTCAATCGCCTTGAGCGCAACCGCGAGCTTCAGTCCCTTACGGGCCGAAACAAGGGCTCCATTGAGCGAAAGCGGATGAACATTTCCGCTGTCCTCATTGATCTGGATATGGATTGGATGCGGGGATTTGCGCCGAACGACCGGTATCAGGGATCACTCGTCGATGCGGTGGAGCGCTTCCTTGATCGCAATCCTCTTTGGGCGGACGACAGCGACAAGACGGTTGACCCTAACGCCGCGCCAGAACTGATCGAGGGTGCGCCGCCCTCCAGAGGCTTTGAGCCTAAGCCGGTCAAACCCTTGCTTGAGCGTATCGCCCGAAAACACGACCACGCGGCACGCGATAGCCGAAACCGCTCACTCGGGGTGCTGGGCGAGCAGATCGTCTTCAATCATGAACGACGACGCCTGACCGAGGCCGGCTGTCCGAAGCTTGCCGAAAAGGTCGAGTGGACGGCTCGCGATAAGGGGGATGGCGTCGGCTACGACATCCTCAGCTTTCACCCGGATGGCTCACCGAAGAAGATCGAAGTGAAGGCCACCAATGGCCCACGCACCACGCCCTTCTTCTTGACGAGAACCGAACGGGAGGTCTCCCTCGAAGAGCCTGATGCGTGGCGGCTGTACCGGCTACACGACCTCGGCTCTGCGCCGGGGCTATTCGTGTTGCCGCCGCCACTGGAGGCAACCGTCGCGTTGCGACCGGAGACGTGGCGGGCTTCGTTCTGATATCTGTCTTGAACCTTGGTTCAGGACCCAAGTTTTACATTTTCGGCAAATTTCCCGAAGGTCTCCTGCTGCAATGAGCTAATCGATGCGACAGCTCCAACAAAGTTCGGAACCGCTTTAGATATGCTTTCATTAGATATGCGGTTTCGCGAAAAGGCTGCATCCAGCTGATTTGAAAGTGACAGCATCATCGTAACAATGGGGTCCCAGACTTTGACCGCCGCGTCAGGACTTAGGTTCTTGGCGAAATGAAGGTCAGATTTGTTTGGTATGGGCTTGCCTAGAATAGTCTCCATGCACTGCGATATGACGTGAACAAGCAGGTAGTTCGAGCCCTTCTTGTTCAAGAAATCTAGGCTGCTAACTTCAATCGCTGTCAGAGAGGTTTCATCGATCTTGTTCTTCTGCGTAAGCGTCTGACGTCGTTCGTTAACAGCGCTCAAAAGTGAATAACAGAATACAATATGTCGCGCCGACGTCCGATCCGTGAATATCTGTCGATAGTTTTTCTCGTTGGTCCATAGCTCAGATTTTTTATCGTAAGCTGTCACCGGGTCCCCGTGAAAAGCTGCAAGGGACTGCCCGACCGTGTACGATGGCAGAGTGAACTTACTCCGCTTGATCGCGTCGCTCGCCCCACCTCTACGGCCGCCCTCGTACTCGGCATCGGGAACAGACTCGAACTCTGACCTAAGTTTCTCTTGGATGGCATCCGTGCTACGGAAGTCAGCTGCTTGCAACTTGTTCTGCGAGTTGTTGAATCGGACAACATTCGCGACAATCGAATCCTTTGTCGCCTTGACGAACCGGATTGATACCTCAAGATCGTTGGGCGGCGGTTCGGGGAGGCTTCCAATTGAGCCAGTGGTCTGTGCTCCGTTGACGATCGATATTCCCTTCACGATTAGCTTTCGACCGCTTCGAGTGCGTTTTCCTAACTCATAATCCAGTACAAGAGCAGTTATACCATTATTGTATACGTAAAAATTGTTCGGCTGATCGCTCGCTGTGGTTTTTATGCCGTTATTGATATTTGAATCGCTTTCTCTCGATCCAAGGTAACCACGCAGGTTCGCCGAGAAAAGATCGGTCTTATATTTCTTGTACAGTCCGTGAAGCCACGCCCCTTTTACAGTGGTTACAATAGACGACCACTCGGTTTGAACAACTTCAACAGCATCTGGAACTATTGTGTGGAGTTCATCTGTAACGATGACGGTTCGTTCGGCTTGTGTGTAGAGTTTCTGAAGCGATTCGTTGCAAATTTCTTCAGCAAATATATTTATATCTTGGCCGGCAGGGAAATGATTTAGGGCCGCCCGGGCCGAGCTTTCCACAGCCTTGAGTTCTTCTTGTACGTTCTTGGATCTCGGAAGATTGTGGACGTACCATATGTAGAATTGCTTGATATCGCCGCCGGAAATGGCGGCACGAAGTTCGTCTGCCCGCCCTTTCAGGGCGCCTGGAAGGTTCGATATCTCGGTCGAGAGCAGCCATGTCAAAGCAGTATTCAGGTCTGATGCTTTATTGGCGGGCGCGGCTTCTCTTTCTTTCTGGGAGATATAGCACTGCGCAATTACAGCTATCTGGCGTTCTTTATCGACATAGAGAACGTCGCACTTTTTGTCGTCACCCCCGCCGGTGATTGACTCGCTTGCGATGGTCTGGATGTCATCCAGATTGAAGCGAAGGTTTATGGCGAATACGCCGACGGCGTCGTCTGTCAGCGAATAGTTCGCCTTCATTATCGAAAAGGCGTTCTTCCAGCCGCCAGTGTCCAAAACTTCGCCCATTCCGTCCCCCCGTTAGTCCTGATAACCCAGCCTACCTAGGGCGGTGGGGAAAACAAGAACAAGCCCCCTCAATCCTCGTCCATCTTCAGCGCGGCGATGAAGGCTTCCTGCGGGATGTCGACCTTGCCGAACTGGCGCATGCGCTTCTTGCCGGCCTTTTGCTTCTCCAGCAGCTTCTTCTTGCGGGTGGCGTCGCCGCCGTAGCATTTCGAGGTCACATCCTTGCGCAGGGCGCGGACGGTTTCGCGGGCGATGATCTTGCCGCCGATGGCCGC
>JAHJYN010000270.1 GCA_018826885.1 Alphaproteobacteria bacterium
AGACGCGCTTCCACGACATGTCGGTGACGTGCAGCAGGCCGTCGATGCCGCCCAGGTCCACGAACGCACCGTAGTCGGTGATGTTCTTGACGACGCCTTCGCGGACTTCACCCTCGGCCAGCTGACCGACCAGTTCGGTGCGCTGTTCGGCGCGGGCCTCTTCCAGAATGGCGCGACGCGAGACGACGATGTTGCCGCGCGGACGGTCCATCTTGAGGATGGCGAAGGGCTGTTCCTTGCCCATCAGCGGGCCGACGTCGCGCACCGGACGGATGTCGACCTGCGAGCCCGGCAGGAAGGCCGAGGCGCCGCCCAGATCGACGGTGAAGCCACCCTTCACGCGGCCGACGATGGCGCCCATGACGGGCTGCTCTTCGGCGAACACCGCTTCCAGACGGGTCCAGGCTTCCTCGCGGCGGGCCTTGTCGCGGCTGATGACCGCTTCGCCCAGGGCGTTTTCGACGCGCTCGAGATAGACTTCGACGTCATCGCCGACCTTGGGGATCGAGGCGCCTTCGCCCTGACCGAATTCGCGGGCCGAGATCCGGCCTTCGGTCTTCAGACCGACGTCGATGATGATGATGTCTTTTTCGATGCCGACGACGCGGCCATGGACGACCTGGCCTTCGCCAAGGTCACGACCCTTGAGGGTCTCGTCGAGCAGGGCGGCGAAATCGTCGCGGGTCGGGGTAAGGGTATCGGTCATGAAACTCTGGGGTTGGAGGTAAGGGCAGGACCGTGCGGCTCCGGAAGGAGTCATCACGGACGTTCGGTTGAAGAGGCAGAAGGTCGATCCGGGGTTACACATTGCAACCCGATCGCCCGCGGTGGCCGAGGATCCTTGCGTTGGATTTGCCCGCCGGTCAGCGCGCTCGCGAGGTCTCGACGATACGGCGGGCCGCATCGAAGGCGGCCTCTATATCCATATCGGTCGTATCCAGCAAGGCCGCGTCGGCGGCCTGGACCATGGGGGCAGCCCCGCGACCGGCATCGCGGGCGTCGCGCTTCAGGATATCGGCCAGCATGTCGTCAAAGGCGATGGCTTCGCCGCGCCCGGTCAGCTGCAGCCAGCGGCGGCGGGCCCGGACCTCGGGCGTGGCGGTGACGAACAGCTTGGCGGGGGCGTCCGGGGCGATGACCGTGCCGATGTCGCGCCCGTCCAGCACGGCCCCGCCTGGCTGCCGGGCAAAGCGGGTCTGCAGGTCCAGCAGGGCCGCGCGCACGCCGGGATGGCCGGCCACGCGGCTGGCGGCCTCGCCCGCGCCCCGGTCGGTCAGGCGGGTCGTGTCGGTCAGGTCGGAGGGCTGGAGCGCGCGGGCCACGGCCTCCGCCAGCGCTGCATCGGCGAGCTCCCCGCCCCGGTCCAGCACACCCAGCCCTACGGCCCGATACAGCAGGCCGGTATCCAGATGCGGCAGGCCGTAGTGCTGCGCCAGCCGCTGGGCGATCGTGCCCTTGCCCGAGGCAGCCGGGCCGTCGACGGCGATGATGAGGTCGGCGGACGTGCTCATCCCGCCTCGATATCGGCACCCAGCCCCTGCATCAACGCCACAAACCCCGGAAAGCTGGTGGCGATCATCTCGGGGTCGCAGACGGTGACGGGGTGCTGGGCGGCGAGGCCGAGCACCAGATGGCTCATGGCGATGCGGTGATCGTGGGCGGTGTCGACGGTGGCCCCGCCCGGAACGGGGCCGCCGGTGACGATCAGACCTTCGGGCTCTTCCTCGACGGCGACGCCGCAGGCGACGAGGCCGCGGGCCATCAGGGCGATGCGGTCGCTTTCCTTGACCCGCATCTCGCCGATGCCGCGCATGACGGTCTGGCCGGAGGCGAAGGCGGCGGTGGCGGCGAGGATCGGATATTCATCGATCATGGAGGCGGCCCGCGCCTCGGGCACAACCACGCCGGTGAGGGCCGAGTGACGGGCGGTGATGTCGCCCACGGTCTCGCCCCCGCTTTCGCGCCGGTTGGTGATCTCAAGGTCCGCGCCCATCTCGCGCCAGGTGTCGAACAGGCCGGTGCGCAGCGGATTGAGCATGACATTCTCGACCGTCACCGCACTGCCCGGCACGATCAGGCCGGCGGCCAGCGGGAAGGCAGCGGAGGACGGATCGCCCGGGACAGAGACGGCGGCGCCGGTCAGAGGCTGCCCGCCCGCGAGACGGATGCGCCAGCCCTGGCCCTGTTCTGTCACCTGAACCTCGGCGCCAAAGGCCCGGAGCATGCGCTCGGTGTGATCGCGGCTACGCTCGGGTTCGGTGATCTCGGTGTGGCCGGATGCGTTCAGCCCGGCCAGCAGCAGGGCCGATTTGACCTGGGCCGAGGCGACCGTCTGGGTGAAGGTCAGGCCTTTCAGGGCCCCGCCGGTGAGGCGGAGCGGCAGGCGGTCTTCATCACCGAGCCATTCGAACCGCGCGCCCATGTCGCCGAGAGGACCGGTGACCCGCTTCATCGGGCGTTTGCGCAAGCTGGCGTCGCCGTCGAAGGTCACGGGGATCGGGTAGCCCGCAGCGGCCCCCATCAGCAGGCGCACGCCGGTGCCGGCGTTGCCGCAGTCGATGACGGTGTCCGGTTGTCTGAAGCCGCCGTGGCCAGTGACCTGCCAGCGCCCAGGGCCCACCCGTTCGACCCCGGCGCCGAACGCCGCGACCGCTCGCGCCGTGGCCAGAATATCCTCGCCCTCCAGCAGGCCCTCGATGTCGGTGACGCCCGTCGCCATGCCGCCGAGGATCAGGGCCCTGTGCGAGACGGACTTGTCGCCCGGGGCAGGGACGGAGCCTGTGAGGGCAGCCCCCGGGCGGGCGGTGAGCGAGGAAGCGGCGGCCACAGGCGGCCTTTCAGTCAGGCGAGAAACGGGAGAAGCCGCGAAGAAACCGGGTTTCGGGCGAAGATGGCTTTTGACAGCGGGCCATTCGGGTGGCAAGGGAGCCGCCCGAAATCCACCCGATGCGAAGGTCACGATCCGTGAGCAAAGCTGAACTTGGCGCCAAGCAGATCTGCCCGAACTGCCAGGCCAAATTCTATGATCTGAACCGCCGCCCGGCGCACTGCCCCAAGTGCGACACGGAGTTCGATCCCGAAGAAGCCCTGCGCCTGCGCAACCGTCGCGGTCGCCCCGCCGATGTGCCGGAGCCGGAAGAGACCGACGAGGACACCGACGATCAGGTCAAGGACAAGAAGGCCGCCGCAGACGACGACGAGGAAGAGGACGATACGCCTCCGACCCCGGAAATCGATCAGGAAGGCCATGAGAAGATCCTGACGCCGGACGACGACGACGACGAGGAGTCCTCGAAAGACGACGCCGGCATGAACGACGACGATGACGACGTTCTGGACGATGACGACGACGATGACTCGGCTGCCTTCATCGACGATGGCGACGATGACGACGACGATTTCGACGGCGAGATCGTCAAGCCGTCCAAGGACGACGACTGATAAAAATCACGCCTTCCCGAGGGTGAAAATATTTGGCGGAATCGGGCTTGATCGGGATCAAGCCCTGACATAGGTTCCGCCGCCTCGCCGGACCCCCTCAAGGGCCCGACGGACCAGACCCGCGGCGACTGCCAAAGGTTCGGGGCTATAGCTCAGTTGGTAGAGCGCTTGAATGGCATTCAAGAGGTCAGCGGTTCGACTCCGCTTAGCTCCACCATAAACCCCTCGCCGGACCACGGCGGGGGGTTTTCCAATTCCGGCCCCCATCAGAACACCCCGTCAGGACGCGCAGCCGCATTGCCCGGCGCGGGCGCATCGTCTATCCCCGCAACGCAAGCGGCCCGTCGTTCGGGCCTTTCAGGGAGCATGGCTGATGATGCCGTCCGGTTCGGGTCTGGTCACTGTGTTCGGGGGATCCGGCTTTGTCGGGACCCAGGTGGTACGCGCCCTGGCGCGGCGCGGCCTGCGGGTTCGGGTGGCCGTACGCAACCCCAATCTGGCGCACGACCTGAAGCCGCTGGGCGACGTCGGCCAGGTGATGCCCGTCTATGGCGACATCACCGATGCCGAGACGGTGCGGAACGCCGTGGCCGGGGCGGATACCGTCATCAATCTGGTCGGCATTCTGTATGAACGCCCGGGCTCGAAAGCCTTTGAGCGGATCCATGTCGAGGGCGCCCGCACCGTGGCCGAGGCCGCCAAGGCTGCCGGGGCCCGCCGCATGGTGCAGATGTCGGCCATCGGCGCCGACCCGAACAGCGAGTCCGCCTATGCCCGCTCCAAGGCGCTGGGTGAGGCCGCCGTGGCCGAGGCCTTCCCGGGAGCGGTCATCGTGCGCCCGTCGATCGTGTTCGGCCCCGGCGACGGCTTCTTCAACCGGTTCGCGGCGATGTCAGGGATCGCCCCGGCCCTGCCGCTGATCGGCGGAGGCCAGACGCGCTTCCAGCCGGTGTTCGTCGGTGATGTGGCGGAGGCCGTCGCCCGCGTCGCGACCGATCCGGCGTGGGCCGGCCAGACGGTCGAGCTGGGCGGGCCGACAGTCGTCACCTTTGAAGAGGTGCTGAAGATGATCGCGCGCGAGACGGGCCGGCACCGGCTGTTGCTGCCCCTGCCCTTCCCCGTCGCGCGGGCCATTGGTTCGGTGGCCCAGCTGACGACGCTGGTCGGGATTCCGCCGGTGCTGACGCGCGACCAGATCCTGCTGATGCAGACCGACAATGTGGTGGCCGAAGGTGCCACGGGTCTGGGCGGCCTGGGGATTGAGCCGACCGGCATGGCCGCCGTGGTGCCCAACTATCTGTGGCGCTACCGCAGGGGCGGCCAGTTCGCCGAACAGCCCGTCGGCTAGGCGCCGACGCCGAGCCCCAGCAGGATCAGACCGCCGACCCCCACCACGATCCGCCACCAGGCGAAGGGGGCGAAGCCGTGGCGGGAGACAAACTCGAGCAGCAGCTTGACCACGGCCAGCGCCGTCAGGAAGGCGGTGACGAAGCCGATGACGATCAGGCCCGCGTCGCTGAAGTCGAGCCGCTCCCAGTTCTGCAGCAGGTCATAGGCCACCGCCGCCCCCATGGTCGGCAGGGCGAGGAAGAAGCTGAACTCGGCAGCAGACCGTTTGTCCGTTCCCAGAAGGAGGCCACCGGCGATGGTGGCGCCCGACCGCGACACGCCGGGGATCATGGCCAGACACTGGAACAGGCCGATCAGGAAATAGACCCGCAGGGGATAGCGGTCGGCCTCGAGATAGACGGGCACCTTCTTCATCCGGTCCAGCAGCAGCAGCAGGAAGCCACCGACGATCAGGGCGACGCAGATCACGACCGGGGTTTCGAACAGCACCAGTTTGATGAAGTCATAGGCAAAGACGCCGATCACCACCGCAGGTGCAAAGGCGACCAGCAGGCCGATCAGGAAGCGTCGGGCCTCGACGTCGAAGGGCCAGCGGGTGGCCAGGGTCCACAGCCGTTTGAAATAGACACTGATGATGGCCAGCAAAGCGCCCAGCTGGATGACGATCTCGAACGTCTTGCCTGTGCTCTCGAAGCCGAGGAAATGGCCGAGCAGCAGCAGATGCCCCGTCGAGGACACCGGAATGAATTCGGTCAGTCCCTCGACCAGCCCCAGAATGATCGCCATCAGCCAGTCGGCCATCGGATCCCCTTGTCGGATGTCAGTGGCCCGGCAGGTTGGGTCAGTTGGCGCCGGGTGTCGGCCCCACATAGCGCAGTCGGGTGCGAATAGGCGAGCCGCCAATCGCCTGATCCAGCACATGCCCCATCAATCCGGTCAGCCGCCCGAGCATCAGCAGGTCGACGGCCCCCTCGCGCGGCAGGTCGAGACGGCGGGCCAGCAGCGCGAGGGCCAGCGGCAGGCCGGGCACGAGGCCGTGCGTCTCGCCCTCCCGCCACACGGCCTCGAGGTCGGATGGCAGGCGCGCGGCCTCGATCAGGGCGCGGGCGCGAATTTCATCCGTCTCCGGAGCGGCGCGGTCGATGAAGCCGGGCGCCGTACCGGTGTCCTCGATCGCACGCGAGAGGGCCTGGGCCGGATTGCGCCGGGCCTGGACGACCCACGATGACGCGCTGTGGGTCTGTATCATCACCGGGGATCCCAGCAGGGCGGTGACACCGGCCAGAGCCGCCCCCGCCAGGGGGGCGCCGGACTGGGCCGTCGTGCGGGCTGCCAGAATGGGTGGCAGGGCCAGATCATCCGCACACAGAACAAGGGCGCGCCGGATCAGGTCGGCATCCCGTTCGATCAGCTTCCAGCCGCGCGCCAGACGCTGGTGAAACAACAGACGGGGTCCCGATCCCGCCGCGGCATCGATGACCTCATTGAGGATGTCGGCGGCCTCGGCCCGCAAGGCCTCGGGATCGCGTCCGGGCAGCGGGGCGTCCTCGGCCGCCCGCCTCGCCAGACAGACGCAGGTCTTGAGCCGGATCGACGCGCCCGTCACCGCATCCACGCGGGGCTTCAGCCCCATCAGCGGCTGGGCGGACTTTAGCCCCCAAAGACGACGGGCGACATCTTCCAGCGTCGCCTGGGCCGAGAGCTGGGCCACGTCGAGGCCCGCGTAGCAAAGCCGGCCGTCGATCCGGGTGGACAGGGCGGAAAAGATTTCGGCCTCGCCGCGGCCCGCAGCGCCGCGACTGAGGACTGCCGGCACAGAGGCGCGCGCGCCGGTCTCGAGGCGTTCGATATCGCTTTCGGCATAGAGGCTGCGGCGGGGGTCGGTCGGATCCGGGCGGGCCGCGATCCGGCCGCGGCTGACATAGGCGTAGAGCGTCTGGGTCTTGACCCCCAGTCGCTTCAGGGCCTCGGTGCGCCCGATCCAGCCGTGTCCTGCGTCCATGCCCGCCCCGTGCAGAAACCCGTGAGAAATTCACTGAAACGCCAGTCTGGGACGATTTCATGACACAGCGGTGTCTGGGCCGCGCCGGGGGCCATTGGCAAGCCCGCGCGGATGGGCGACAAGCCCGGCCATGACGCCTCCCTCCTCCCCGCAATTCGGTCAGAACCTGTCCGGGACATGGACCGTCTGGGCGCTGGTCATGGGCATTGTCGCGCTCAAGGTCTTTGCCGCACGGGCCACAGGCTCGGTCGGTGCCCTGACCGCCCTGACGGACAGTATCATGGACCTGCTGGCCCTGGGGCTGGTGGCGGGTGCGGGCCGCACCCTCCGGACGGCCGCCGCCGACGCCCGCATCCGCCGGCTGAAGGGCAGTATGGTGATGGCCGCCGGGGCCTTTATGGCGCTGGTCTGCCTCGCGCGCATCATCCAGCCGGTGCCGCTGTCAGGCGGCTACTGGGGCCCGGGGGCGGCGCTGGCGGTCATCGGCCTGACGCTGGGTCTGGCCTGGCTGCGCGGGCGGGCCGTGGCCTCGCGCCCGTCCGAGGTGCGCGGGGAGGTGCGGGACCAGTCGATCGCCGAGCTGGCGGCGGCGGGCGTGCTTGCCTTGGGACTGGTGGCGGGTGTGCTGCTGGGCGCCCCCGCGCTGGATGCGGCAGCGGGGCTGATCCTCGCGATCGGGATGGTCTGGGGCGGCTGGGCCCTGATCCGGACGGCAGAGGACACGGCCCGGTCGGGAGCGCCGACCCTGGTGCCCGGGACACCGCCGGCCCGACGCGGTTCCTGGGGCTGAGGCCTTCGCGGTAAACGCGCGCTTAACGACCGCTGGGGCATGGAGGCCCCATGGCCGAGTCCGTCCTGCTTCATTTCGCCTTCGATCCGGGATCGCGGTGCGCGCGTCTGGCCCTCGGCGAGGCGAAGATCGCGGTGCGCGAAACCCCCGTCAAACCGTGGGAGGACGACTGTCCCCTTCATGGGCTGAACCCCTCGGGGATGCCGCCGGTGCTGACGGTCGGCGATCTGGCGCTGTGCGAGAGCGCGGCCATCCTCGGCTGGGTCGACGACCAGACCGAGGGCAAGCTGCTGTTCACCCGCGATGAGGCCGAGCGTGCCGAGACACGCCGGCTGACCGGCTGGTTCGAGCGGAAGTTCACGGACGAGGTCCAGGCCATCCTGCTGCACGAGCGGATGGAGAAGCCGCTGCTGCGACTGGGCCCGCCCGAGGCGCGCGCGCTCCGGGCCGGACGTGAGGCACTGAAGGGTCATCTGGTCGAACTGGACACCCTGGCGCAGGGCCGTGACTGGCTGGCGGGGCGGCGGCTGGGTCAGGCGGATCTGGTAGCGGCGGCGCATCTGTCGGTCCTCGACTATTTCGGCGAGATCGCCTGGGCGACGTATCCGGCGCTCAAGGACTGGTATGTGCGGATGAAGTGCCGGCCCTGTTTCCGGCCGCTGCTGGCCGACCGCCTGCCGGGCCAGCCGCCCGTCGCCCACTACGACGACCTCGACTTCTAGGCCCGTTCGCGGCAAGGCGGGGCGATGAGCGCCCACAGCGACAGTCTGGTCGAGGAGATCCGCGCCCGCGCGAGCGCGCTGGGCTTTGACGCCTGCCAGCTGGCGTCGGCCGAGACGCCCTGGGCCGCCGGCGATCATCTGGGCCGGTTCGTCGAGGCCGGGCGGCATGGCGACATGGACTGGATGGAAACCACCCTCGACCGGCGGCGGCATCCCACCGCCATGTGGGATCAGGCGCGCACGGCCATTGTGCTGGGCCTCAACTATGGCCCCGGTACCGATCCGCTGGTCGAGCTGGAAGACGCCTCGCGGGGCTATATCTCGGTCTATGCGCGGGGCGACGACTATCACGAACTGATCAAGGGGCGGCTGAAGACCCTGGCCGGCTTCATCGCGGCGAAGACCGGCGAGGACGTCAAGGTGTTCGTCGACACCGCCCCCCTGATGGAAAAGCCGCTGGCCCAGCGGGCCGGTCTGGGCTGGCAAGGCAAGCACACCAATCTGCTGTCGCGGCGACACGGCAACTGGCTGTTTTTGGGGGTCATCCTGTCGGCGGCCAAGCTACCGGTCGATGAGGCCGAGGGGGAGCATTGCGGCAGCTGCACCGCCTGTCTGGATGCCTGCCCGACCCAGGCCTTTCCCGCGCCCTTCCAGCTGGATGCGCGGCGGTGTCTGTCCTATCTGACCATCGAGTTCGCGGGGCCCTGGCCGGAGGAGTTCCGCACGGCGGCGGGCAGCCGGATCTATGGCTGTGACGACTGTCTGGCGGTCTGTCCGTGGAACAAGTTCGCCGAGACCTCCCGCGAGGCAAGGCTGGCGGCGCGGGACGAGGCGGTCGCGCCGCCGCTGGCCGAGCTGGCCGCGCTGGACGACGCGGCGTTTCGCGCGCGCTTTCGAAAGAGTCCGATCAAGCGGATCGGCCGTGACCGCTTCGTGCGCAATGTCCTGTACGCCATCGGCAACAGCGGCGACCCGGCGCTGATGGAGACTGCCGAACGTCTGGTCACAGACCCGGCGCCTGTCGTTGCGGATGCCGCCCGATGGGCCGTGGGTCAGCTCAAGGCATGACCCGGATCAGCCCGTGGCCTCGCCCACCCCGCGGTGGCCACCGGGAGCCGGGGCGACGGCCAGCAGCTTGAGGCGGAAGACCAGCACGGAATTGCCGGGAATGGCGGGAGGGCGGCCCTCCTCGCCATAGCCGAGCGCGGGCGGGACATAGAGCAGCCACTCATCACCGGGCCGCATCATCTGCAGCGCTTCGGTCCAGCCGGGCACGAGGCCCTGCGGGGACATCACGGCAGGCGCACCGCGCTGATAGGAGCTGTCGAAGACGGTGCCATTGGTCAGGCTGCCCTCATATTCGACGCGCACCAGGTCGTTGGTATCGGGCTGGACACCGTCGGCGGGGCCCGAGTTTATGACCTTGTACTGAAGGCCGCTCTCGGTCGTCTGAACCCCCTCGGCCCGGGCGTTGGAGGTCAGGAAATACTCGGCCGCCTTGGCCTGCGCGGCGCTGTCGGCCGACGGATCGGCCTCCCCGCCTCCACAGGCGGACAGCAGCAGAAGGCCCGCACACGCCGCGCCCGCGGCCCTACCCCATGCGAAGTTCATAACCCTTGTCCCCCAGAGCCTTGCCGATCTCGTCGGCATGCGCCGAGTCGCGGGTTTCCACCATGATGTCGAACTCGGCCCCCTTGGCCGGCACGTCAAGCGCCAGCCGGTTGTGGACCACGTCGATGATATTGCCGCCCAGACCGCCGATCACGGCCGCCATGGCCGACAGCATGCCGGGGCGGTCGTCGCCCAGGATACGATAGACGATCAGCCGCCGCTCGCGCACCATTTCGCGGTTCAGCACCACGGCCAACATGCGCGCGTCGATATTTCCGCCGCACAGGACCAGCCCGACCTTGCGGCCCTTGAAGCGGTCCGGATGGGCCAACAGGGCGGCGAGACCGCCTGCGCCGGCGCCCTCGGCCACGGTCTTCTCCAGGGTGGCGTAGAAGGCGACGGCCTTTTCGAAATCGGCCTCCTCGCAGACGAAGACCTCCTTCACCAGCGGATCGGCGAGGGCGAAGGGGATGTCGCCGACCGCCTTGATGGCGATGCCCTCGGCGATGGTGGCGCCGCCGCATTTAGGCGCTTCACCGCGCCTGCGGGCCGTGAAGGACGGATACATGGCCGCCTCGACGCCATGGACGTTGAGGTCGGGCTTGATGGCCCTGGCGGCGATGGAACAGCCGGCGATCAGGCCGCCGCCACCGATCGGGATCAGCATGTCCTCCAGATCGGGCGCGTCCTCGAGGAACTCCATCGCACAGACGCCCTGCCCCGCCACGATGCCCGCATCATCGAAAGCCGAGATGAAGACGAAGCCCTCCTCATCGCGCAGCCGGTGGGCCTCGGCCGTCGAGCCGGTGAAGTCCGCGCCCTCGATCGCCACGGTCGCGCCATGGCGGCGGGTGCCGTCGATCTTCACGAAAGGGGTGCCCTCGGGCATGACGATGGTCACCGGCACCCCGAGGCGTCCGCCGTGGTAGGCCAGGGCCTGGGCGTGGTTGCCGGCCGAGGCCGCGACCACGCCGCGCTTGCGCTCGTCCGCGTCCAGCAGCAGCAGACGGTTGAGCGCCCCGCGCTCCTTGAAGCTGCCGGTGAAGTGCAGATTGTCGAACTTGACCCAGACCTCGGCCCCGGTCAGCTCCGACAATCGGCGCGAATGGCGTGTGGGGGTGTGGTCGACCTGGCCGCGGATGCGCTCGCGGGCAGCCTCGATATCGGAAAAGGTGACGGTCATACGGGGTATGGGTCCCAAAGCGTTCCTGCCGTGTAGGTCACGGTCTTCAGCCGCCGCTTGTGGACCAGAGGGGTATCGCTCGCAACCTTGACCTTATGGCTTGCGTTAGGCGTCATGGCGGTGACGTCGATCCGGGCCTATGATCGGCGACACGCGTTCCGGAGGAAGATATCTGACCATGCCCATTTCGCTGCGAACCCTGACCCTGTCGTCCCTGGCGGCCGCTGCCCTCGCGGCCACCGCCGCCTGCGCCCCCACCACCGGACCGGGATCGGGGCCGATGGTCGAATCGACCGCCTTCAACGCCGCCGACTTTGCCTGGTCGGGCGTGAACGGGACGGGAAGCGTCAACGGCCGGATCGACTATGCCCAGAACGGCACGCGCTACACCTGCACCGGATCGGTCGCCCTGACGCCGGTCACGCCCTATACCCGCGCCCGATTCCGCAACCTGTACGGTTCGACGGAAAAGGCCGCCCTGCCCGAATCGGTGGTCCGCGCCCGCACCGTGCCGGACCCCAACGCCGATTACCGCTCGTATGTCCGGTCCTCGACCTGCGCCGACAACCGGTTCCAGTTCAGCGGCCTGCCCGCCGGGGAGTGGTTCATCATCGCCCCGGTCAGCGCGGGCGGCGAGGAGCGGGTGGTCATGATGCAACGAGTCCGGACCCGCGACGGCGCGCGCGTGGACGTCACCCTCTAGAGAACGGAGCTCACCATGGCCCAGCTGTCGACGCGTATCGGAACGATGATCGCCGCGGGGGCCATGCTCGGCCTTGGCGTTTCTTCCGCCGAGGCCCAGAGCCGCTATGAGGGTCGCTATCAGGCCCCGTACCAGACTCCGTATGCGGATGAAGGCCGGTACGGCTATGAGGCCCGCTACAGCTATGAACGGAGCTATCGCAGCGAGTCCCGCAGCCGCTCGTCGGACTGGAGCGTTGCGGCCCAGCGTGACCGGCCCGGCGACTATCGCTGCGACGCCTTCTGGGACGCCAACCGCTCCGATTGCGACGCCCGCTGGCGCGACCAGCGGCACCGGACCTCCTATGGATCGGACCGCTATGGCTATAGCCGGGATCACCGCGGTTACGACCGCCACCCCGACACGCGCTACGGCTACGGTCGGCCCCAACCCTACTACGGCTCGGCCTATCGTCACCCGCCCGCCTATGGCCAGGGCGGTGCCACCCCCTATTACGGCGCCTATGGTCGGCCGGATCTGGTCTATCCGGGATCGGGTTCGGCCTATGGCGGGGGCCGCGATGCGCGGCGGGTCGAGTGGTGCCGCCGCACCTACCGGTCCTATGATCCGCGTACGGGATATTACCGCGCCTATAGCGGCCGACTGATCTATTGCGGCTGATCCCGAGATAAACCGCCGTTCGCCATGCTTTGGCCCCAGCCGGAGGGGCACAGAGGGCGCGCGTCCGTTCGGGCGTGGGGTCCAGTCAAGGGAGCGCGTCCATGTCCCGACACAACATCACCGGTTCGGAAGCGTTTGATCGTCGTCCGTTTGTCTATATCCGCTCGGTGTCGAGCGGGGGCTTGCGGCGCCGGCGGGCCCGGCTGGCACTGGGCTTCGTTCTGGGCGTGATCGTTGCCCTAGCCATCGTCACCGTGGGCCTGCTGATGATCTTCATGCCCGCGCCGGCCTGACATCGGCCCGCCTGACGGAAGGTCAGGCCAGCCAGACCATCCGCCGGGTTTCGACCGGACCACCCCGCGCGCGACTGAGGCCGGGGCGGACCTCACCCGTGTACAGAAAGCCCGCCTTTTCCAGCACCCGGCCGGAGGCCGGATTGTCGATAAAGTGGCCCGCGACCAGCGCCCGCTTGCGCCAGCGGCTGCGCGCCCAGCTGAGCGCGCCCTGCAGGGCTTCGGTGGCATAGCCCCGTCCCCAATAGGGGCGGCCGATCCAGTAGCCGGTTTCCGGAACGGGATCGGCATCGTTGAACAGGCCGATGACGCCGACCGGCCCCTGATCCTCATGCTCGATCATGAAGGTGCTGCCGCTGCGCGGGTCCTGGGCCGCGACGTTCGCCAGGAATTCCTCGGCGTGAGCTACCGAATAGGGCGAGGGCATCCGCAGGGTCATGCGGGCGATATCGGGATCGTTGGCGAGGGCGACGAGGCGCGGGGCATCCTCGGGACGCGGCGCCCGCAGCGCCAGACGCCGCGTCTCTATGACAGGCAAGGGTTCAATTCCGCACATGGCCGGGCCTCGGTCTTCCTGCCGCCGCCTTGTGAGGGCTCGGGCGGCTCGAGGCGGGGAACGAAAACGGGGAGCCTGGTGATCCAGACTCCCCGCGGAATATTTCCCTTGGTCCGGATCGGCTGCTGGTTGAGCAACACGATCCGGTCAG
>JAHJYN010000037.1 GCA_018826885.1 Alphaproteobacteria bacterium
CAAAGGCGGTCATGCCTCAGCCTTGCAGTGCGGTGCGCCCGGGTCTAGACCGCCGCCCAGACTTTTTACCTCCCCATCGCTGACTGGAGACTGCCCATGGCTCGCGCCAAGATCGCCCTTATCGGTGCCGGAATGATCGGCGGCACCCTGGCCCACGTCGCCGCGCGCGAGGCGCTGGGGGATGTGATCCTGTTCGACATCGCCGAGGGCATGCCGCAGGGCAAGGCGCTGGACATCGCCGAGGCCACCGCCGTGATCGGCACCGACGTCGCCCTGAAGGGCGCCAATGACTATGCCGACATCGCGGGCGCCGACGTCTGCATCGTCACCGCCGGTGTGCCGCGCAAGCCCGGCATGAGCCGCGACGACCTGATCGGCATCAATCTGAAGGTCATGAAGGCCGTCGGCGAGGGCATCAAGGCGCACGCCCCCAACGCCTTTGTCATCTGCATCACCAACCCGCTGGACGCCATGGTCTGGGCCCTGCAGAAATTCTCGGGCCTGCCCACGGAGAAGGTCGTCGGCATGGCCGGCGTGCTCGACTCGGCCCGCTTCGCCTATTTCCTCGCCGAGAAGACCGGCGTGTCGATCCAGGACATCCACGCCTGGACGCTGGGCGGTCACGGCGACGACATGGTGCCGATGGTACGCCACTCGACCATCGGCGGCCTGCCCCTGCCGGACGCGGTCTCGGCCGGCTTCCTGTCGCAGGGCGAGCTGGACGCCATCGTCGAGCGCACCCGCAAGGGCGGCGGCGAGATCGTGGCCCTGCTGAAGACCGGCTCGGCCTTCTATGCTCCGGCGGAATCGGCCATCGCCATGGCCCGCTCCTATCTGCTGGACCAGAAGCGCGTCCTGCCCTGCGCCGTCTGGCTGTCGGGCGAATACGGCCTCTCGGACCTCTATGTCGGCGTGCCCGCCCTGATCGGCGCGAACGGCGTCGAAAAGGTCATCGAATTCTCGACGAATGACGACGAGAAGGCGATGTTCAAGAAGTCGGTCGAGTCCGTCCAGGGCCTGATCCAGGCCTGCAAGGACATCGACGCCTCGCTGGCCTGATACGGCACGGGGGCGGCTCCGGTCGCCCCCCGTTGCCCGGCGCATCGGGCGCCGTCTCGGACATGATGTCCGGAGACATCCTGCATGACACGCGTATTTCGAGGGTTGCGGCTCTGGCTGGGAACGCTCAGCACGCCGCGTCTGCTGTTGCTGGGGTACGGGGCCTATATGCTGGCTGGCTGGCTGGCTGGCTGTTGCTGGCCCTGCCCCTCGCCCAGTCCGAACCCGTTCGCCTGATCGACAGCCTGTTCATTGCGGTGTCGGCCGTCTCCACGACGGGTCTGGTCTCGATCGATCCGGGCGGCAGTTTCAACCTGTTCGGCGAGGTCGTCATTCTGGCGCTGATCCAGGCCGGGGGTCTGGGCTATATGACGCTGGGGTCGATCGTGGCCCTGTCGCTGAAGCGCCGGCTGAGTCTGGCCCAGCAGCACGCCGCCATCGGCGCGTTCGGCCTGCCGGCCGATTTCGACGTGAGGCGCTTCCTGCGGGAGATCGGCGGGTTTGTGCTGTGCGTCGAGGCCGTGGGCGCGGTCATCCTGTGGATCCTGTTCGCCCGGGCCGGGGTCGAGAACGCCCTGTGGGCCGGCATCTTCCACAGCGTTTCGGCCTTCTGCACCGCGGGCTTCAGCCTGTTCGCCAACAGCCTTGAGGATTTCCGCGCCGACACCGCCGTCAATCTTGTCATCGCGGTGCTGGCCTATCTGGGGGCCATCGGCTTTCTGGTGTTTGCCGACATCTGGGAGAACCTCCGGGGGCGCCGGCAGGCGCTCGGCTTTGTCAGCCGCGTGATCCTTGTGACCACCCTCGCCTTCTCGGCCTTCGGGACGCTGCTGCTGTATGTGTTCGAGCCGACCATCGCGGCGCTGTCAGGGGGTGAGCGCGCCCTGGCCGCCTTCTTCCAGGCGATGACGGCCACGACGACCGTGGGTTTCAACACCGTGCCCATGGGACCGCTGGCGGTCGGCTCGGTGATGGTCATGTATCTGCTGATGATGTTCGGAGCTTCGCCGGCCGGGACCGGCGGGGGTTTGAAGTCCACCACACTGGCCACGCTGGTGGCATTGGTCGTCGCCACCCTGAGAGGGCAGACCCGCGTCAGGGTGCTGGGCCATGCCGTGCCACCCGACCGCATCCAGCTGGCGGCGGCCTCGATCTCGTTCTACGTGCTGGTGCTCTTTGTGGCGGTGTTCGGCCTGGCCTGGTTCGAGGACGCCGCACTGGAGGCGCTGGCCTTTGAGGCCATCTCGGCGATCGGCACGGTCGGCCTGTCGACTGGCGTCACCGGCGGCCTGACGGACCTCGGCAAGGCGACCATCATCGCCCTGATGTTCATGGGGCGCGTCGGCGTTCTGACGTTCGGCCTCGCCCTTGCGGCCAATGTCCGGCGCGGGCCCGGCGAGCGTGCCGGACCCGACGACCTGATCTACTGAGGCCTAGGACCCGGCTGTGGGCAGGGTCACGGGAGCGGCGGGGGCGGCCTCGGTGGTGGGCGCGATCAGGCCCTCGATGAAGCGGGCCAGCAGCTCCAGCCAGACGACGGTCGGGTCGTTCAGCTGATCGACGCCCAGGCCGGCCAGCAGCAGGACGTCGAACTGCAGGACGGCGGACGGCGTGCCGTCGATGTTCGACTGAAGATAGGCCTTCACGAAGCGCTGCTCGCGGTTCCAGGCATTGATCCGGTCCAGCGACAGGCCGTCGGCCACGATGTTGGCGGCGAACTGGATGTCCTGACAGCGGCCCGCGGCGTCGCAGCCATAGAAGAAGATCAGCCAGTTGGCGCTGCCGTCATTGACCCGCAGCAGGGTCTGGCCCTCGATGGTCTGCGGCGCCTCGACCGTGGCGCCCTTTTCCATAAGCCAGGCGCGAACCTCCGCGGGGGTCAGGCCGACGACGGCCTCCTGGGTCGAGGTCGCGCGCGCACCGGAAGCGGGCGCAGCGCCCGGGTCGGCGGCGGCGAGGGCGGGCACGGCCATCAGCAGGGCGGGGGCGGCAACCAAGGGCGCAAGAGCGCTCAAACGACGAAACATCAACATCTCCCTTTGGGGTTCACTCAGGCTGTAGGGGGCGAGGGGGGCGATCCTGTGGCGGACAGCCAGGCCTTGCCGGTCATTTCCTTCAGGCGCGAAACGGTGCGGCCGAACTCGAAGGTCTCCTGCCCTTCGGGATAGAGGTCTTCGGGCGATGCGGCGCCCATAACCACCAGCCGCGTCCGGGCTTCATACAGGGCATCGATCAGCGTCACCAGACGGCGGGCGGCGGCGTGGTCGTCGGGGCGAAGGACCGGCACATCCTCGAGGAACAGGGTGTGGAAGCGGTCGGCCAGCGCCAGATAGTCATTGGCGCCCAGTGCCCGCTGGCACAGCTCGGCGAAGGTGGCGCGGGCCATGCCGCCCGCCGTCCGTTCGATGACGACATCGCGGCCCGTGACCTGCATGTGCGCGGGCTCCTCCGGCTGGTCACCCTTGAGGTCGTCCCACAATTTGTCGAAGGCGATCTGCCGGCCCATGTCGGCGGGAGAATACCAGACGCGCGAGGTCGCCAGCCGGTCGATCCGCCAGTCGCGCTCGCCCGCCACCTCGATCCGCTCGCAGCGCGCCTCGATCAGGTCGATAAAGGGCACGAACAGCTCGCGGTTGACCCCATTCAGGTACAGGTCCTCCGGCCGGCGATTGGAGGTCACGGCCAGCACCACCTTGTGCTCGAACAGGGCCTGGAACAGGCGTCCGAGGATAAGGGCGTCGGCAATGTCGGTGACCTGCAGCTCGTCGAAGCACAACAGGCGGGCCTCCGAGGCGATCAGGGCGGCGACGGGGCCGATCGGGTCGTCGCCCTTCCACTGTCCGAAGGTGGCCTTGCGCGCCTGCTTGTCGCCCTCGCGCCAGCGGCGCATCAGGGTGTGGACCCGCGACAGGAAGGCGTGGAAATGGGCGCGGGTCTTTCGCGGCTCCTGAACATGGGCAAAGAACAGGTCCATCAGCATGGACTTGCCGCGCCCGGGCGGGCCGTACAGATAGACGCCGCGCACCTCGGGCACGCCGCCGAACAGGCCGCGCCGCTTCAGGTCCTTTTCCAGCCGGGCCAGGGCCTTGAGGGCCGCCGCCTGCCCCGGATCCGGTTTGAGGGCGCCGTCTTTGAGCTTTTTCGCGTGCACGCGTTCGATACGGGAGACCATGCGACGGGGATAGCGGGCGTCGCCGCGACTGAAAAGCGATTGCGTGGCACGGGGGAATGACTACATGCAGGGCCTGCACCCCCCGCCCTCAAGCAGCGAACAACCGCGTCGCGCGTCAGGGCGTCCGAAGGACTTAACATTATGGGCTATCGCGTCGCCGTCGTAGGCGCCACCGGCAATGTCGGCCGGGAAATGCTGAACATCCTTGAGGAACTGAACTTCCCCATCGAGACGCTGCACGCGGTGGCGTCGCGCAAGTCCAAGGGCATCGAGGTCAGCTTTGGCGACCGGAACGTCAAATGCGAGAGCATCGACAGCTTTGACTTCTCGACCGTCGATCTGGTGCTGATGAGTGCCGGCGGCGACGTCAGCCGCGAATGGTCGGAGAAGATCGGCAAGGCCGGTCCGATCGTGATCGACAACTCCTCGGCCTTCCGCATGGACCCCGATGTGCCGCTGATCGTGCCCGAGGTGAACCCGGACGCGATCAAGCTGGCGACGAAGAAGAACATCATCGCCAATCCCAACTGCTCGACCGCCCAGCTGGTGGTGGCGCTGAAGCCCCTGCACGATGCGGCGAAGATCACGCGGGCCGTGGTCTCGACCTATCAGTCGGTGTCCGGCGCGGGCAAGGCGGGCATGGACGAGCTGTGGACCCAGACCAAGGCCATCTATGGCCTCGGCGACGCCCGCCCCAAACATTTCCCGAAACAGATCGCCTTCAACCTGATCCCGATGATCGGGGCCTTCCGCGACGACGGCTATACGGACGAAGAGGCCAAGATGTGGGCCGAGACGAACAAGATCCTCGACCCGGACATCAAACTGACCGTCACCTGCGTGCGGGTGCCGGTGTTCGTCGGCCACTCGGAATCCGTCAATCTTGAGTTTGACCGTCCGATCTCGCCCGATGAGGCCCGTGAGATCCTGCGCGAGGCACCCGGTGTGCTGGTCGTCGACAAGGCCGAGGCCGACGGTTACGTCACGCCGATCGACGCGGCCGGCGAATTCGCCGTCTTCGTCAGCCGTATCCGCAAGGACCCGACGGTCGAGAACGGCCTGAACCTGTGGGTGGTCTCGGACAATCTGAGGAAGGGCGCGGCCCTGAACGCCGTGCAGATTGCCCAGCTGCTGGACGAGACCGGCATGATCAAGCCTGCGGGCGGCTATCGTACCCTGACGGTCTGAGGTGTCGACCGCCGCGCCCGACGGCCGGGCGGCCCTGCTGGCAGGGCTGGGCTGCTATGTCCTGTGGGGCCTGTCGCCGCTGATCTATCAGCCGATGGGGGCGGCGGGCGCTGACGCCTTCGAGATCATGGGCCACCGGGCGGTCTGGGGCGTGCTGTGGGCCACGGTGCTGGTCCTGTGGGCGCGCCAGTCGGATCAGGTGAAGGCGGCCTTTGCGGACCGGCGGACGCTGGGCTGGCTGATGCTGTCCACCGCCCTGATCGCGCTGAACTGGGCGCTGTTCGTCTGGGCGGTCAACAATGGCCACACGCTGGAGACCAGCCTCGGCTATTATCTGAACCCGCTGTTCAACATGGCGCTGGGGGCCTGGCTGTTCCGCGAGCGGATCAGCCGCGCAGGCCTCGTCGCCATTGCCCTGGCCGCCACCGGCGTGGCGCTGCAGGCCGTGGCACTGGGGCGGCTGCCGATCATCTCGCTGACGCTGGCGGTGTCGTTCGCCGCCTATGGGGTGATCCGCAAGCGCGTGCGCGCCGATGCCCAGGCGGGCCTGTTCGTCGAATGCCTGCTGATGGCCCCGTTCGGCCTCGCCTGGCTGATCTGGTTGCACAGTCAGGGCACGGGGGTGTTTTTCGACAGTCCCAATGCGGCCTTCTGGCTGGCCATGGCCGGGCCGGTGACGGTCGGGCCGCTGGTGCTGTTCTCGTGGGCGGCGCGGCGCCTGCCCCTGACCACCATCGGCTTTCTGCAGTTCGTCGCCCCGACCATCAGCTTCGTCATCGGGGTCAGTCAGGGCGAGGAGTTCACCTGGCTGCGTGGGGTGTCGTTCGGTTTCATCTGGCTGGGGGCCGCCGTCTTCCTGTGGGCGGCCTGGCGCCGGGCGCGACTGGCCCGCAAGGCGCTGGAGTCCCAGGCTGAACCGGTCTAGCTGACCGCGCGGCGAAGGGTCAGCAGGGCCTGTTCGGTGAGGGCGGCGTCGCCGACCGCGAGGATGCGGCCGTCGTCCTTCGGGGTGTTGCCCAGCCAGTCGGTCACCGTGCCGCCTGCGGCCTCGACCAGGGCAACCAGCGCCGTCCAGTCCCAAGGCTTGAGCGCGGTCTCGGCGACCAGATCAATATGGCCCGAGGCCAGCATGGCATAGGCATAGGCATCGCAGCCCAGCCGGGCGAGGCGGGCGGTGGCGCGCACCTGTCGCCAGGCGCCCAGTTCGGCGCCGGTGAAGATGTCGGGGTCCGTGGTCGAGATCACGGCGTCATTGAGCCTGGGACAGGCGCGGGTGGCGATCGCCGTGTCTGTTCCACGGGCGACGCAGCGGGCGCCCGACGGGCCGCCCAGAAAAACCTCGTCCAGATACGGCTGGGCGACGGCGCCCACGACCGGTCGTCCCTGATGCGTCAGGCCGATCAGGGTGGTCCACAGCGGCAGACCGGCGACAAAGGCGCGGGTGCCGTCGACCGGATCCAGTACCCAGACCCATTCGGCATCGGGCCGGTCGGCGCCATACTCCTCGCCGACCACGCCGTGATCGGGAAAGGTGGACTCGATCAGGCGGCGCATGGCCGCCTCGGCCCCCCGGTCGGCCTCGGTCACCGGGTCGAAGGCGCCCGGTTCGCCCTTGTCCTCGGCCACGGCCCCCGTGCGGAACAGCGGCAGGGTCACGCCAGCAGCGACGCGGGCAAGCTCGAGGGCGAAGGCTTCATGTGCAGTCATGGGTGGGCGGCATACAGACGCCGCCGCCCGTCGTCACCCGCATTCTGCGAGAGCATGATTCACGCTTTCACCAGA
>JAHJYN010000038.1 GCA_018826885.1 Alphaproteobacteria bacterium
AGTCTCGCCGTCGGTCCCGCCCCGGGCGACCACCGCCTGGCCCTTCAGGCTGGCGAGGTCATAGACGTGCAGCGGCCGGGCCCGGTCGTAGGCGATCAGATTGGTGACATCGACCAGCCGGTTGATGGAGCGCAGGCCAATGGCCGCCAGCCGCCGCTGCAGCCACTCGGGCGAGGGGCCGTTGGTGACGCCGCGGATCACCCGTCCGGCAAAGACCGGGCACAGGCCGGGCGCCTCCAGCCGGATCGACACCGGGCAGGCGAAACGGCCCGGGACGGGGACGATGGCGGGGGTCTTCAGCCGGCCCAGACCGGCGGCCGCCAGATCGCGGGCGATGCCGTCGACGCCCAGCCAGTCGGAGCGATTGGGGGTGACCTCAAAGTCGATGACCGGCTCGGCCCCGAACACCTCGGCCGCCGGGGTGCCGACCGCGAGGTCCGCCGTCAGGTCGAGGATGCCGTCGCTCTCGCCCGGCAGCTCCAGCTCGGCGGCCGAGCACAGCATGCCGTTCGAGACCACGCCGCGCACCGGCTTCTCGACCAGGGTCACGCCCAGCCCGGGCACGAAGGCGCCGATGGGGGCGTAGATGGTCACCAGCCCCGCCCGGGCGTTCGGCGCGCCACAGACGATCTCCTTGGGCCCATCCACGGTCTCGACCTGACAGACCTGCAGGCGGTCGGCGTTGGGGTGACGCTCGGCCGACACGATCCGCGCGACCGTGAAGGGGGCCAGCCCCGCCGTCGGATCGGTGACGTCCTCGACCTCCAGCCCGGCCATGGTCATGGCGTCGGCCACGCCTGCGGCGTCAGCCGTCGTGTCGAGATGGTCCTTCAGCCAGGAGAGGGTGAACTTCACGAGGCCCCGTCCTTGCCCTTCTGTTCCGCCTGCTGCGCCGCCTTGTCGGTGATCTCGCGGGCGCTCAGCAGGCCGCGCTCCATCTCGGCCACCGCGTCCTCGGCCCCGGTGAAGCCGATCTGCATGAAGCGGCAGCGAACGAAGCGGCAGTCCTTGAAGCCGATCACGCCCGCAGCCTTCGAGCCGCGCGGGGTCAGCAGCAGGGTGCGGACATCCGTGGCCGAGCCCATGTTGCAGCCGTCGAACTGCACGCCCTCCCCGATCCCCAGCACCGCCGGCCCCTCGATCAGGCAGTCCGTGAAGGTCTTGCCCTCGACCAGGAACTTGCCGGCGTTCAGGTGCTGGACACCCATGGCGGGCAGCCAGATGGCCTCGTTCTGGAAGGCGTCGCGCTCGACCAGTTCGCGTCCGGCCGGGTTGGTGATGGGAGGCGTGCTCATGGGACGGGTCCTGGGTACGGGGTCAGCTCAGCCCGGCGGCGGGGCTGGGGGCGGAAAAGGCGGAGAAGCCGTAGTGGGACAGCCAGCGGCTGTCGGCCTCGAACATCGGGCGCAGGTCGGGGATGCCGTATTTCAGCATGGCCAGCCGGTCGACGCCCATGCCGAAGGCAAAGCCCTGATACTCATCGGGGTCGATGCCGCAGGTGCGCAGCACATTGGGGTGGACCATGCCGCAGCCGAGGATCTCCATCCAGCTGTCGCCCTCATTGAGCTTCAGAAGGCCGCCCGAGCGGTCGCAGCGGATGTCCATCTCGGCCGAGGGCTCGGTGAAGGGGAAGTGGTGCGGCCGGAAGCGAGCGTCGATCCCCTCGACCTCGAAGAAGCGGGCGACGAAGGTCTCCAGCGTCCACTTCAGGTGGCCCATGTGGATGTCGCGGTCGATGACCAGCCCCTCGACCTGGTGGAACATCGGCGTGTGGGTGGCGTCCGAGTCCTTCCGGAAGGTCCGGCCCGGCGCGATGATCCGGATCGGCGGCGTCGTCGACATCATGGTGCGGATCTGCACCGGACTGGTGTGGGTGCGCAGCACCTTGCGCTCCCCCGTCTCCGGATCCGGCTTCAGGAAGAAGGTGTCGTGCATCTCCCGCGCCGGATGGCGGGGCGGGAAGTTCAGGGCCGTGAAGTTGTGGAAGTCGTCCTCGATGTCCGGACCTTCGGCGACCGAAAAGCCCATGTCGGCGAACAGGGCGACCATTTCGTCCATGACCTGCAGGGTCGGGTGGACGCTGCCGGCCCGGGCGGCGCGGGGCGGCAGGGTCAGGTCCATGTGTTCGGACTTCAGTCGGGCCTCCAGCTCGGCGGCCTCCAGCTCGGCCTTGCGGGCCGCGAGGGCGCTCGCCACCCGGTCACGCAGACCGTTGATGCGCGGCCCCTCGGTCCGGCGTTCGTCCGGGCTCATGGCACCGAGGCCCTTGAGCAGGCCGGAGATCGAGCCGGCCCTGCCGAGGGCGGAGACGCGAAGGTCCTCGAGGGCCTGCACCCCGTCGGCCGAGCCGATGGCGTTGATCAGGTCCAGTTCCAGTTGGTTCAGGTCTGTCATGACGCCCGTCGTCTAGCGAGACGAGAGCCGTTCGTCACCCCGAAAGGCTCCCCAGGCGCCGTCCGGGGCTTCCGCCAAGACCTGCCATCTCGAGCCAGATCCGCAAAATACGTCCGCACTCGGATTTATATCTATGATTTCGTTGTAAAATCTTCGAATTCGAAAAAGCCATCCTTAAGGGGTTGCCGCCAGGGTTGCACCGGCAAGTCAGGAGCGTTCCCCATGGCCCAGATCAGGGACTATCGAGTCATTGCCGAGCCGGTCGGGCCCGATGTCTGCGGCTCCGATGTGTTCGAGCGGTTCCGGGCCGAACCCAATACCCTGGCAATCGGCGTGGTCGACGGGGACGGACGGCCCCTCGGCCTGGTCGAACGCCATGCCTTTACCCTGAAAATGGCCGCCGAGTTCGGCCGCGCCCTGTATGCCCGCAGGCCCGTCTCGGCCCTGATGGATGACGGCCCGCTGGTCTTCGATGGCGGAATGGACGCGGCAACCCTGTTCCAGAGCCTCGACGATTCCGAGCTGGGCGGCCTGCTGGGCGGCTTCATCATCACCGAGAACGGCCGCTACAGCGGCGTCGGGTCGGGCGTGCAGGTGCTGCAGGCCGCCAGCGCCCTCGCCCGTCGCAGGGCCGACGAGATGGCCGCCCTGGCCCGCGACCTGAGCCGGGCCGAGGCGGAGGCGCGGGCCTCCAGTCGCGCCAAGTCCGAGTTCCTCGCCGTCATGAGCCACGAGATCCGGACGCCTCTCAACGGGGTTCTGGGCGTCGCCGCCCTGATGGAGCGAAAGCTGACCCAGGAGGATCTCCGGCCCCACGTCCGCACCATCGTCGACTCCGGCCAGAGCCTGCTCCGCCTCCTGACGGACGCGCTCGACATGTCCCGGGCCGATGCCGGCATCCTGACGCTGGAGCCGGCCCCGGTCTGCCTCGGCACAGTGACCGACGACCTGCTGGCCCTGTGGAAGGCCCGGGCGGAGGAGAAGGCCATTGCGCTGGATGTGCGATGCGAGGGCCGCGATCCGATCTGGGTCCAGTGCGACGAAATCCGGCTCAAACAGTTGCTCAACAATCTGATCGGCAATGCGCTGAAATTCACGCCGGCCGGTCAGGTCACCTGTACGCTGAAGGGCACGGCGGTGGGCGGCCGGGTGAAGATCGAGGGCGCGGTGGAGGACAGCGGTCCCGGGATTCCCGCGGACAAGATCGATCAGGTCTTCCAGCCCTTCAACACGGGTGAAGCGGGCCGTGAAGGCGCTGGAGCCGGGCTCGGCCTCGCGATCTGCCGCCAGATTGTCGAGCGCATGGGCGGCTCGATCTCGGCCGGCACCTCGCCGTCGGGCGGCGCCCGCTTCAGCTTCGACATGGAACTGGACACCGCCACGTCGGAGGATCTGGAGGCCCGCCACTCCCGGGCGGAGCCGACACCCCACGATACGCTGCATGTCCTGGTCGCCGACGACCACCCGGCCAACCGGTTCCTTGCCGGCAAGCTGCTGGAGATGTTCGGCTGCAGCTTCGGGGCCGTCGAGAATGGGGCGGACGCGGTGAACGCCGTGCGCGAGGGGGCCTACGACCTCGTCCTGATGGACATCAAGATGCCGGTGATGGACGGCGTCGAGGCGACGCAGGCCATCCGCGCACTGGCTGACGGCCGGCGCGCCATCCCCGTTCTGGCCCTGACGGCCAATGCGGACGATGAGGACGCGAGGGCCTATCTGGCCGCGGGCATGAACGCCGTGGTCTCCAAGCCCATACAGCCCGACGTCCTGCTGGATGCCATCCGCCGGGCCATGAGTGTGCCCCTAAGCCACGCGGCCTGAGGCGCCGTCCTTGAGCACAAAGGTGATCTTGAGGTTGACGCGGTACTCGGTGATCTGGCCGCCGTCGACCACGACCTTCTGTTCCTGGACCCAGGCGCCGCGGACCTGATCCAGGGTTTCGTCGGCGCGGGCGATGCCCTTCTTGATCGCGTCCTCGAAGCTGACGGTCGAGGACGAGGTGATTTCTGTGACGCGGGCGACGGACATGGGACACTCCTGTTTCGGTGTCCCCTTTCAACGGTGGCGACGGATGCGGGTTGCGTCACGGGTCCGCCCATGAAAACGCCCGCCGTCCTGGAAGGAGGCGGGCGCTGTCAGATCGTCAGGCGTGACGGGTTCAGGCCAGGGCGGCGCGAACCTTGTCAGCCACGGCCTTGAAGCCGGCTTCGTCGGCGGCCATCGCAGCCAGGACCTTGCGGTCCATTTCAATGCCGGCCTTCGACAGGCCGTGCATGAACTGCGAGTAGGTGAAGCCTTCCAGACGGGCGGCGGCGTTGATGCGCTGGATCCACAGGGCGCGGAAGTTGCGCTTCTTCGTGCGGCGGTCGCGATAGGCGTACTGACCGGCGCGGTCGACGGCGGCCTTGGCGGTCCGGATGGTGTTCTTGCGACGGCCGTAGAAACCCTTGGCCTGTTTCAGAACCTTCTTGTGCTTGGCGTGCGAGACGACGCCTCTTTTGACGCGAGCCATGTCTATTTTCCCTTCGGGAAGTCCCTATCGTTCGCCGCGCGGCGGCTCACTGCTGGAGGGACTTTTGCGTTTCAAATTCGATGCGATGAAGTCAGTCGGTCTGTGCAGCTACGCTCAGGCGTAGGGCATGTAGGACTTGATCTTGCGGGTGTCGGCATCGGACATCACCTGCGTGCCGCGGTTCTGCCGGATGTATTTCGAGTTGTGGCTGATCAAGCGGTGACGCTTGCCCGCCACGCCGGCCTTGACCTTGCCGCTCGCCGTGAATTTGAAGCGCTTCTTGGCGCCCGACTTCGTCTTCAGTTTCGGCATTTTCCATTCCTTTTTCGGCGACCGTTCTTCGGACTGGAAGGCCCGGAGGGTGGAAGCACTGGGTTCTGGAACCGCCCAGGCATGCCTGTTCGCCCGGCGGTTCGGTACGCGAAGGCGCGCGTCATACGGCAAGGCCCCGCCAAACGCAAGGGTTCGCCCCGTCAGTCCGGCGGGTTGTGATCCAGCAGGAACTCGACGGTTTCCTCCAGCATCCGACGCCGGGTGGGGCCAAAGGACAGCCAGTGATCCTCTCCGTCGAGGACGACGAGGCGCGAGTCCTTGCCAGCCGCGCGCAGGGCCCGGTGCATGATCTCGCTCTGGTTCAGGGGAACGACGGTATCGTCACGGCCGTGGATCAGCAGGATCGGCCCTTCGACCGCCGCCGCGCGACGGGAGGGGGAAAGTTCGACCAGCACCGAGTCCCGGCGACTGTCAGCCCCCATGAAACGGGTCCAGTAGCGGATCACCGGATTGTTGCTGGTGCCGCCGCCCAGACGTCCCTCGGCCTCGAGCATCTCGGGCAGGTCCGCGACCCCGGCGACCGACACACCGCACCGGTAGACGTCGGGCTGGGTCGCCATGCCCTGGAGGGCTGCATAGCCGCCATAGCTGGCCCCGACGATACAGACGCGCGCGGGATTGACCATGCCCTGCTCGACCAGGTGGGTCACACCGTCCGACAGATCGGTCTGCATCTTGCGACCCCATTCGCCATAGCCCGCCTCGAGGTGGGCTTCGCCAAAGCCGTCGGACCCCCGGAACTGGGGCTGGAACACGGCATAGCCGCGCGAGGCCATGGCCTGGGCCCACCAGTCGAACTGCAGATAGTCGCGCGACGCCGGACCGCCGTGCGGCATGACCACGAGAGGGAGGTTGGTGGTGTCACGGCCAGGCGGGAGGGTCAGATAGCCCATCAGCGCCATACCATCGGCCGCCTCGTAATTGATGACGAAGATCGGCCCGACCGCGTCCGGAGCGATCCCCGGGTACGGGCGGCCGACGACCGAGACCGAGCGCGCCGCGCCGTCATAGAGGAAATAGGTCCCCGAATCCGACACGCCCTCGCTGCGAACGACGATCGTCTGGAAATCGTCGCTGAACGAATAGAGCTGCAGCCGGCGCCCCGACAGGCCCTGGGTCATGACCTCCCAGCCCTCTTCCAGACGAGGTTCGAAGAAGGTGTATTCAGCATCGTCCCCGTAGGTCGTCATGGCCACCAGCCGGCCCCGACGATCGTAGAAGGGACCGGAGGGGTCGTCCTCGACGCTGGTGCGCTTGACCTCCTCGCCGGTGCCGAGGTTGATCTCGCTGAGATAGGCCTGACCGTCCTCCACGGTCGAGATCATGACGTGGTCGCGGTCATGGCCGAAGCCCCAGACCGCCGGCCCGTCAAGCTGGCTCACGACCTCATAGAGGCTGCGCCAACCGCCCGAGCTATCCGGCGCCGTCAGGCGGAAGCGGGTGGCGTCGTCCGACTCGGCGATGCGGGCCGCGATACTGCCGTCGGGCCGGATCAGATAGCCGCGTGTATCGCGCTGCCCCGTCGCCACCCGGCGACCCCGGCCATTGTCCAGATCGACACGATAGATGTCCCGGGTCACGTGGCCGCCTTCGATCGTATAGGCCTGGACATGGATGACGGGCTCGCGTCCTGCATCGACCCGGGTGACGCCATAGACGGCATTGATCACCCCGCCGCGATCCGTCGATCGCAGGGCCTGGGCCACATTCTGGGTGCGGACATTGACGATATCGAGCTGGGGAACGTGGCTGCCGCCGGTCAGGCGTTGCTCAAGCACGAGGGACCAGATGCCGACGTGGTCCGGTGACAGCCAGGCCAGGTCGCTGAACCGACGGTCGCTGACATCAATGGTGGTCAGGATGTCGCCGGTCGTGGTCTGGACAACAACCACAGACCGATCGCCCTCGCGCCGGACATAGGCGAGGCGGGAGCCGTCATCCGAGACGGTGACATCGGCGATGGCCGGTAGCGAGGCCCACGCCTCCAGCGGCACATCCTGCGGCCGGACCTGGGCACGTGCGGTGCCGGGCCCGATCATGGATACGCCGACCGCCAGTGCGATCAGGGCCATCAGAATTCCACGCATCACCCGCCCCCAAGTTGTTTGCTGCAATGGTGTTAACCCGGGCGCGCAGCGATCACCAGCCCCGGGACGCGCCGGCCGGATACGCAAACGCCCCGAGGCTTTGGCACCGGGGCGTTCGGATGTCTTGCGATCGCGTCGAAAAACTAGCGGGGCGCGAGGATCATGATCATCTGGCGGCCTTCCATGCGCGGGGCATATTCGACCTTGGCAACTTCCTCGAAGTCGGCCTGGACCTTGTTGAGCAGTTTCATGCCCAGTTCCGGGTGGGCCATCTCGCGACCGCGGAAGCGCAGGGTCACCTTGACCTTGTCGCCCTCCTCGAAGAAGCGGTGCATGGCCTTGGCCTTCACATCATAATCGTGGGTGTCGATATTCGGCCGGAGCTTGATTTCCTTGAGCTCGACGATCTTCTGGCGCTTGCGCGCCTCGGCCTTCTTCTTCTGCTCCTGGAAGCGGAATTTGCCGTAGTCGAGGATCTTGCAGACGGGCGTCTCGGCGTTCGAGACGATCTGGACAAGATCCATACCGGCTTCTTCGGCGGCTTCCAGCGCGGACGCCAGAGGCATCACGCCCTGCTTTTCACCGTTCTGGTCGATCAGGAGCACGCGCGCGGCGCGGATATCCTGATTCATGGGCGGCCCATCCTTGACGGGCGGAGTTTGCATCGGACGGCGAATGGGCGTCGTTTCCTTATGTGGTCGAAAGAAGA
>JAHJYN010000271.1 GCA_018826885.1 Alphaproteobacteria bacterium
CGACATGTAGAGCGTCTTGGCCGCCGAGTTGATGATGTGGTCGATGGCCTGCATGGCGAAGTTGAAGGTCATGAACTCGACGATCGGCTTCAGTCCGGCCATGGCCGCGCCGACGCCCAGACCGGCAAAGCCGTGCTCGGTGATCGGGGTGTCGACGACCCGCTTGTCGCCGAACTCCTGCAGCAGTTCGCGGCTGACCTTGTAGGCGCCCTGGTACTGGGCGACCTCTTCGCCGATCAGGAAGACGCTCTCGTCGCGGCGCATCTCCTCGGCCATGGCGTCGCGCAGGGCGTCGCGGATGGTGGTCTTGACCAGTTTGGCATCGGCCGGGATTTCCGGGTCCTTCAACTGCGTCTTTGGCTTGACCGGCGCGTCGGCAGGCGCGCCCTCGACCGGAGTGTCGGACTTGCTTTCGTCGGTATCGTCCGCCTTTTCGGCTTCGGGCTTGGGTGCAGGCGCGGCGGCGCCGTCCTCCCCGGCCAGACGGGCGATGGGCGTATTGACCTTCACGCCCTCGGAGCCCTCGGCCACGAGGATTTCCAGCACTTCGCCCTCATCGACGGCCTCGACCTCCATGGTCGCCTTGTCGGTCTCAATCTCGGCGATCACATCCCCGGCAGAGACCGTGTCTCCCGCCTTGATGTGCCATTTGGTCAGCGTGCCCTCTTCCATCGTGGGCGACAGCGCCGGCATCAGAATGTCGGTCACGTTCAGGCCTCCACGTAGACGTCAGTATAGAGCTCGGAGGGGTCCGGCTCGGGGCTTTCCTGGGCGAACTGGATGGCCTCGGCGACGATCCCCTTGATCTCGGCGTCGATGGCCTTGATCTCGTCCTCGGTAGCCTTGGCCTCGGCCAGCAGCTTCTTCACATGCTCGATCGGGTCGCGGGCGGACTTCATTTCGTCCACCTCTTCCTTGGCCCGGTATTTGGCGGGATCCGACATGGAGTGACCGCGGTAACGATAGGTCTTCATCTCGAGAATGTAGGGACCGCCGCCTTCGCGGGCGCGCTTGACCGCCTTGGCCACCGCATCGCGCACGGCGATGACGTCCATGCCGTCGACCTGTTCGCCCGGGATGCCGAAGCTGGCCCCGCGCTCGCTGAGTTGGGTCGTCGAGGACGAGCGCTCGATCGAGGTACCCATGGCGTACTGGTTGTTCTCGATGATGTAGATGGCCGGAAGCTTCCACAGCTGGGCCATGTTGAAGCTTTCGTAGACCTGGCCCTGGTTGGCCGCGCCGTCGCCGAAATAGACGAAGGCGACTGAGTCATCGCCGCGATAGCGCCCGGCGAAGGCCAGACCGGTGCCGAGCGCCACCTGGGCGCCGACGATGCCGTGGCCGCCATAGAAGCCGGTCGGCACGTCGAACATGTGCATCGAGCCGCCCTTGCCCTTGGACGAGCCGCCGATGCGGCCGGTCAGTTCGGCCATGACCTCTTTCGGGTCCATGCCGGCGCACAGCATATGGCCGTGGTCGCGATAGCCGGTGATGATCTTGTCGTGGCCCTGTTTGACGCTCTCCTGCACGCCGACGGCGACGGCCTCCTGGCCGATGTAGAGGTGGCAGAAGCCGCCGATCAGGCCCATGCCGTACAGCTGGCCCGCGCGCTCCTCGAAGCGGCGGATCAGCACCATCTCGCGGTAGTAGCGCAGCAGGTCTTCCTTGGTCGCGGCGGGGCCGTTGGACCGTTTGGCGGACGTGGATTTCTGTGCGGCGGCTTTCGCCATCCGGGCCTCCCGGCGTTGCGGCCCGTCGCCCATGCGCGCGCCTGTCATTACGAAAGCGGCTTTAGCAGCCTTCGTTCCGAAAACGCAAAGCGGCCCGTCCGGGCTGTAACATTAGTTTAGAGGCTGGGAGCCGCCTGTGTGGCCGCCGGTGTCGCGAGGCTGACCCGGATCACATGATCGTCAGGATCCGCATAGCCCAGCAGCACCCGCGCCCGCTCTTCCAGCAGGTCGCGCGACAGGTGGTCGGTCTGGAGATAGCGAACCCGGAGTTCCAGATCCTGGCGCTCCTCGGCCAGCCGCGTGTAGGCGGCCTCGCGTTTGGCGAGGGTGGCGGCGCGCTCGTCGCCGGTCAGCAGTCCGTATTGCCCCGTCAGAGCCTGCACCCCCAGATAGAGGACGCTTAACACAAGCAAGGCGGACAGGACGTAGGGTTTCATCCGTTCAGGCACTGAGAACGCTCCTTCTGAGCGTGAACTATGGTTCTCAATGCCTGCACGAAAATGCCTAACGAACCGTAGCTTGGCCGTAGAATTTCACCAGCGGGCGACGCTTGGCCGCGCCTATTTCAGCAGCATGCCGTCGCCGAAATAGAGGCCCTGGTCGCCCAGCATCTCCTCGATGCGCAGCAGCTGGTTGTATTTGGCCGTGCGGTCCGAGCGGGCCAGCGACCCCGTCTTGATCTGTCCGCAGTTGGTAGCGACTGCCAGGTCGGCGATGGTCGAGTCCTCGGTCTCGCCCGAGCGGTGGCTCATGACCGCCGTGTAGCCGGCGCGGTGGGCCATATCGACCGCATCCAGAGTCTCGGAAAGCGTGCCGATCTGATTGACCTTGATCAGGATCGAGTTGGCCAGCCCCTCGCCGATGCCGGCGGCCAGACGCACGGGATTGGTCACGAACAGATCGTCGCCGACCAGCTGGATCTTGTCGCCCAGACGATCCGTCAGCAGCTTCCAGCCGTCGAAGTCATCCTCGGCGCAGCCGTCCTCGATGGAGACGATGGGGAAGCGCTCACACAGGTCGGCCAGATAGGCGACCATGCCGTCCGATTCGAGCGTCTTGCCCTCGCCCTCGAGACGGTACTTGCCGTCCTTGTAGAATTCGGTCGAAGCGACATCGAGGCCGAGGTGGAAGTCCTCGCCGGCCAGATAGCCGGCCGCCTGTCCCGCCCTGGTGATGAACTCCAGCGCCGCCTCGGCCGAGGCCAGGTTCGGGGCGAAGCCGCCCTCGTCGCCGACGTTGGTGTTTTGACCCGCGTCCTTCAGCGCCTTCTTCAGCGCGTGGAAGATCTCGGTGCCCATGCGCAGGGCTTCGGAGAGGCTCTCTGCCCCGGTCGGCAGGATCATGAACTCCTGGATGTCGATCGGATTGTCGGCATGGGCGCCGCCGTTGATGATGTTCATCATCGGGGTCGGCAGGATGCGGGCGGTGACGCCGCCCACATAGCGATGCAGCGGCAGGCCCGCCGACATGGCGCTGGCCTTGGCGCAGGCCAAGCTGACCCCCAGAATGGCGTTGGCGCCCAGACGCCCCTTGTTGGCGGTGCCGTCGAGGCCGATCAGGGTTTCGTCGATGCGGCGCTGGTCCTCGGCATCCAGACCGCTGAGGGCGTCGAAGATCTCGCCGTTGACGGCATCGACCGCCTTCATCACGCCCTTGCCGCCCCACAGGGACTTGTCACCGTCGCGGAGTTCCACGGCCTCGTGCGCGCCGGTGGAAGCGCCCGACGGCACCGCCGCGCGTCCGAAGGCGCCGTCTTCCAGCGTCACATCGACCTCGATCGTAGGGTTGCCCCGGCTGTCCAGGATCTGGCGGGCGGTGATGTCGGCGATGTCGGTCATGGCGTTGGGCTCGGGGCTGCGAATTATCAGGTCGCGCGGGTGTAGCGCAGCCCCGGCCAAACGCCAATCAGGCGGACGCGATCAGAGACAGCCTTCGACGTACTGGATCGCCGGTCCGCCCGCATGGATCGCCATGACGGTCCCGTCAGAGCCGATCTCATAGACGATGCCCCGGGCCGCCTCGTCCTCGATGTAGCCCTCCCCGCCCCCGCGGCTCCAGACCGTGACATATTCAGCCGGGGCGTCCTGATATTTGTGCGGGGTGACAATCGCCTGATCCCCATAGGCCGCCTTGATGCGCTCGGCCGTATCGCCGACCCGAAGACCCTTGTCGGTCATGATGTCGGACGGATCGGTCAATGAAATCCGGGTCAGGCGGTCATTCTGAACCATCAGCAGCATGGATTCGGGCGCCCGCTCCGGACGGAACTGATCGCAGCTTTCGGGGTCGGGGCCACCGACGGCATTGGGGTTGGCGTCCTCGCCCAGGGCCTCGACGATCTCGGCGCGGGTCATGCCGATGCGCAGCGATTCCCAGCCCTCGCCGGTCAGGTTGACGCCCGTCGTAGCGGCGGCGGTCGGCTCCGTTGCCGCAGGCGGCGGCACAGGCTCGGTCGGTGTGCCGGTTTCAGGGCTGCAGGCCGCCAGCAAGGCGATCATGCCGGCGGCGCCGAGCAACGGTTTCAGGTGGTGTGACATGTGATGACTCTCCCTCGTCGGAAGCGCAACGCGCAAAACGCCGCCCGGGTGCCCCGGGCGGCGCTGAAATGTGCAGACAGTCAGGTGTCGCCGAAGCGGCGGACCTAGTCTTCCTTGGGCGTCAGGACCTGACGGCCGCGATAGGTGCCGGTCTTCAGGTCAATGTGGTGCGAGCGGCGCAGCTCGCCCGTGTCCTTGTCCTCGACGTGCGGGTTGGAGCCCAGCGAGTCGTGGGCGCGGCGCATGTTGCGACGCGAGGGGGATACTTTGCGCTTCGGAACGGCCATTTCCGTCTCAATCTTGGTTAGAGGCACCCGATCGGGCGCGAAAACAATTGCGGCGGCCCAGAAGAGCCGCCAGCGGAGGGCGGCTTATGCCTCAACCCGCGCCGGAGTTCAAGCGCCTGTGCGCCCCAGCCACTCTTCGCGTGAAACGGCGTAAAAATAGCTGTTCTTCCACTCGCCCCCGACATTCCAGGTGCGCTCGGCAAAGCCGGTGCGGTGAAAGCCAAGACTTTCCAGAAGGCGAATCGAGGCCGCATTGTCGGGATCGACGTCGGCCGTGGCCCCGGCGTGATCGGTCAGGGCAAACAGGCGATGCAAGACCGCCACGACAGCCTCACGGGCCAGCCCCTGACCCCAGTGATCGGGACGGAGGATGTAGCCGATGTCGGGGGCCTTCCAGAAGCCCGCCTTGCCGATCACCTGACCGTCGCGCTCGATCAGGAAGTCGAGGCCCGAGTGCTGCCGGGCGATCATACTGTCCAGCCAGGCCCGGGTCTGATCCATGCTGTCGTGGGGCGGCGACGACCACCAGGTCATGGCCTCAGGCCGGGTGAAGACGGCATGCAGGGCTTCGGCGTCATCCAGCCGGGCCGGCCGCAGCACCAACCGATCCGTGACGATCCGGTCCAGCGGCTTTTCCAGCACGGTGAAGGCAAGGTCGTCGCGCTTCGGCAGGCCGAACCGGGGGTCGGTTGCAGGGAACGGCCGGGTCTCGCCCGTCAGCTGGTAGCCGCGTCGTTGATACCAGGCAATCAGCTCGTGCCGGTGGACGATGACGGTCATCTCCATGCGCCGGGTCTGGAAATGGCGGGAGGCGTGCGCGTCGGCTGCGGCAATCAGGCGGCGGCCCCGCCCCTTGGCCTGCAGGGCGGGATCGACAGTCAGCATGCCGAGATAGGCCAGTCCCTCGCCGCGATCGGTGATGTGGACACACCCGGTCAGGGCCTCACCGTCCGTGGCGACCAGCACGACCTGACCGGGCGTCGTGATGGCCGAGCGGAGGGAGTCGCGGTCGATGCGACTGCCGTCCAGAAGGTCAGCCTCGTGCGTCCAGCCGCGACGGGCGCTGTCGCCGCGATAGGCGGCGTGCACCAGCGCATGCAGTGCCTCAAGATCATCGGGTGTGGCGGGGCGGAACTCAGACATTCAGTCGGTCCGCGACGATTTCACCGAGAGCCAGCGAACTGGTCAGGCCGGGACTCTCGATGCCGAACAGGGCCATCAGGCCGTCGAGGCCGTGCATCTCAGTGCCGTGCAGCTGGAAGTCAGGTTGGTCCTCGCCCGCGCCATGCAGTTTGGGCCGGATGCCGGCATAGTCGGGGACCAGACGGTCGGCTTCAACACCGGGCCAGAAGCGACTGATATAGTGGGCAAACACGTCGCGCTTGTCCGGATCGACGGCATAATCCTCGGTCTCGACGAAGGCGAGGTCCGGGCCGAACACTCCCTGCCCGCCCAGGTCCTTGCGGTAGTGCGTGCCCAGCGCCCCCGCGATGGGTGGCGGATAGATCAGGCGATTGAAGGGGGCCGGACCGGTCAGGCGAAAATAGACGCCCTTGCCGAAATGACCCTCCGGGATCTCGTCGACAGGATAGCCCTCGATCGAGCGCGCCACGGCCTGGGCCGACAGGCCGGGCGCCGTGACCAGAAGGCGGCTGGTGACCGTCATGGCCCCCTCTCCGCCGACCCGGATCGAGAAGCCGCCGCCAGCCAAGGGTTCAGCCCCTTCAAGCGGTGCCGAGACGACGACGGACCCACCCGCGTCCTCGATCTCGCCCTGCAGCGCCAGCATATAGCCGTGGCTGTCAAACACGCCGCTTTCGGGTGACAGGATGGCGGCGTGGGCATTCAGCGCAGACTCAAGCGCCCGCGCCTGTGAGCCGGTCAGATGCTCCAGACCCTCGACACCGTTGGTGGTGGCCTGTCGGAAGATGGCCTCAATGCGCGCGACTTCGGATTCGTCAGTCGCCACGACCAGCTTGCCGCATTTCCAGTGATCGACCTTGCGGCTCTCCAGAAAGGCGTAAAGCAGGCGCCGCCCCTCGACGCAGGCGCGCGCCTTCAGCGATCCGGTCGGATAATAGAGCCCGCCGTGGATGACCTCGGAATTGCGCGACGACACACCCTGGCCAATGCGCCCTTCCTTCTCGAGCACCAGCACGGTCAGGCCGCGCTTGGCCAACGCCCGGCCGCTGGCGAGGCCGACCGCCCCTGCCCCCACCACCGTGGCGTCGAAGTCGAAGGTCATGACGCGCCGTAGCGACGCGCGGCCTCGGCCTCGAACCGGCGGATCAGGGATTCGACCGCGCGATCGAAATTGGCCTTCAGCATGGCGTCGAGCAGGGGCGAGCGGAAGGCGAAGTCGATCATGAACTCCAGGCGCGCCCCCTCAGGATGCGGAAAGAAGGCCCAGCGGTTCTTCAGATGTTTGAACGGCCCGCGGATCAGGCCGACCTCGACCTTGGCCTCATGGGTGTCATGCCGGACCCAGGTGGAGAAGCGTTCCTTGAGGAAGGCAAAGCCCACCCCTGCCTCGGCATCCAGCAGGCTGACGCCGGGCGCTTCCTCACGTTCGTTCCAGACCCGCATGGAGGTGACCCAGGGCACAAAGTCCGGATAGGCGCGCACATCGGCGACCAGCGCGGCCAGCTGGTCCGGCGCATAGGGCAGAACTCGGGTCAGGGTGTGGACGGCCAAGCGGGGCTCAGCGTCCGGTCTGGGCCAGTCGCGCCGCCTTCAGCCGGGCGAAGTCGTCGCCGGCGTGATGCGAGCTGCGGGTCAGGGGCGAGGACGACACCATCAGGAAGCCCTTGGCGCGGGCGATGGCCTCATAGGATTTGAACTCGTCCGGGGTGACGAACCGGTCGATGGCGGCGTGTTTGCGGGTCGGCTGCAGATACTGGCCGATGGTGATGAAATCGACGCCGGCCGAGCGCATGTCGTCCATCACCTGCATGACCTCTTCCTTGGTCTCGCCCAGGCCGACCATGATGCCGGACTTGGTGAACTGGTTGGGGTCACGCTCCTTGACCTGCTGCAGCAGGCGCAGGGAGTGGAAGTAGCGGGCTCCCGGCCGGATCTTCAG
>JAHJYN010000272.1 GCA_018826885.1 Alphaproteobacteria bacterium
CAGGCCGAGGGACACGGCAGCGCGGAAATCCGGGGAGACCCGGGGCTCAAGGCGAACCGGTCCGGCTCTCGGATCCAGGGTAACGGGCGATCTCCGGATCGTGACGGACCCCGGACCGGATCAAGGCTTCGAGGCAGGGTTTCGGCCCATACCTCGGGGAACCGGATCGGGATCGGAAGACGGCGCAGGCCAGACCTGCGGGACGCGACCGGACCAGAGTCGAGGGATACAGCCGACCGTCACCGGGGTTCGCTCCGCTGACGCCCAGGCCAGGGTCCAGAACTCAATGGCCAAGTCCAACCCGGACTTGGCGAGGGCGCGAAATGCAACGGCTCGACCGGGCGTTTCGCGCCCTCGCTCAATTCCGGCGCCCCATTCCTCCCCCGTCGGGGGAGGGAGACCGCGTAGCGGTGGAGGGGGCAGCAGCGCCCCGACCGCCCTTCCCTCGTCCCGTTTGCAATGACAGACTGGGGTTTCGACCCGAACGGGAGAGCCCCATGCGCCTGACCCTCGCCATCGCCGCCGCCCTCATCGCCGGGCCCGTCGTCCTGCCGCAAGTGGCACAGGCCCAGGACCGCCCCCCGGCCTACACCAATGCCGAGACCTGCCTCCGGGACCGCGCCCCGGACGCTGTGGCGGCCAGCAACGGCGCCGCAGATGCCGCTGACTTCCTGCTCAACTACCTCTGCGCCGAACAGGTCAGCTATGCGACGGCATACGAGAACAACTCCGCGCTCATCGGCGCGTTCGAGAGCATGTCGGAGTTCGATTCGCGGGAATACGCCGAACCCGTCGCGGTGGCTGAAGCGGACAATCCGGCCGACCCCTCATTGCCGCCCCCTGCGGTGCCTGCCGAGAGCGACGAGTCGTTCAGCATGAACCCCTTTGAAGGTCTGTCTGTGGACCCTATCACGGGAGAGATCGGCTCGTCTGATCCCGATCTGCCCATCAACAGCCTATTGCCCATGCTCAGCCCGTTCATGGGGCTCCAGGGTGGGAATGGCGCTGGCCAGCCCCCCCTGTTCCTCCGCGTCCTGGCTGGCGAACTGGTTCTGCAGCAGCGCCGCTAGGTCTTGCCGGAAACCGCCCTTTCCTTCGCGGAAGTCAGGCCCTAAACCTTGGCCATGCGCCGCCCGCTCGTCCGCTTCGCCACTCTGGATCGTCGAATCCTGCTGACCGGTGCTGCGGCGCTGGGCCTGTCAGCGACGGTCGCCGCCTGCGGCTCGTCCGAACCGGCCATTGACGAGAACGGCCGCGTCCGTCTGCGCCTCGCGGTCGGCGACCCCGCCGGTGCCGAACTGGGCGGCTTCTATCAGGCCCTGGCCACCGGCCTTTACGAAAAGCGCGGCCTGAATGTTCAGCTGGTGCGGCCCGGTTTCGGTCAGGATGTGCCGCGTGCCCTGGCCTCGGGCAAGGCCGAGCTGGGCCTCGCCGCCGACAGCTTCACGGCCCTGCGACTGGTCGAGGAGGAGGCCCCGGTCAAGGCCGTCGCCGCCTTCTTCCAGAAGTCCCCGCGCGCCCTGATCCGCCATGCGGAGGCCGGCCCCGCTGCTGCCCCGCCTGTGCCGCCCGCGCCGGCGCCGGTTCAGGTCGCCGAAGCCGATCGCGAGACCCTCTGGCCCTGGTTCCGGACCCTGAGCGGATTCACCGACGACCAACTGGCCGACCATGACCTCGAGGCCTTCATCCGCGACCCGAACGCCCTCATCCTCGGCCATGTGACGCGCGAGCCCGTCCTGATCCCGGAAGCGGGCGGAGAACCACCCACCAGCCGCCTGCTCTTTGAGGACGGCTTTGCCTCCTACGGCGCCCTCGTGCTGGCTCCCACGGCCTTCGCCCGCGACAACGACGAGGCGCTGCGGGCCTTCATCGCCGCCTCGGTCGAGGGCTGGGCCGCCTATATCGAAGGTGATCCTGACGCCGCTCACACCCTGATCCGACGCGCCAACCGCGCCGCGACGCCGGCGCAGCTGGAGCAGGCCCGCGACGCCTTGCTCGATGCTGCCCTGGTCACCGGCGACGACCCGTCGGCCCTCATCGGCAGCATGTCGGCGGATCGCTGGCGCGCCTTCTACGAGAGCACGTCGGAGGCCGGCGTCTTTCCGCCCGGTCTCGACTGGCAACAGGCGTTTACCACCGACTATCTGTCACCGGCTGTCGCTCCGGCCCCCGCCGCCTGACGATCGCCCCCGCGTTAAGCCTGATTGCGGGCGGCTGTTAGCGGCGGGTTAAGTCTGGACGCCTTAACCTTTGGTCCGATCCCCCAGTTTCCGGAGGTGGGAATGCGACCCGAGCCGTCCACATCACTGTCTCTGAGCCGTCCCCTGCTCGCCGCAACGGTGGCGCTGGGTCTGATGGCCGTGGCCGTTCCTGCCCTGGCCCAGGACGCGCCGGCCCTCCGCTATCTGGACTGGAATGGCCGCCCCGCGCCGGTCGCCATGGCCCGCGCCACCGAAACGCCCCGAGGAACGGTCCCGGCGCTGCGCCCGGTCTCCCCCGTCATCCCCCACGCGGGCAGCCAGTCCATGGCGTCCGTCCCGCAACTCCGTCCCGCCACGCCCCTCCTGCCCGGCCGCAGCGTCGATGCCGACGGTCGCCCCGGCCTGACCCCGGCCGACGCCTTCTTCGCGCCTCCGCCGGTCCAGTCCCGTCCCCAGCCCGCGCCTGCCCCTGCTCGGACCGTCGCCGAGCCCGTCGAGGCACCGACGCCCGTCCGGCAGATGCCCGAGCCTCCGCCGGCCCGCGTCCAGCCTGCACCCCAGCCTGCACCGGCACCAGCGCCGGTGGCCTATTCCGCGCCTGCGCCCGCACCCGCCCGTCCGGCAGAATGGGCGGATGATCCCAATGCCCCGCGGCCCGATGCCCTGATCTGGTCCGTCGGCCAGCCGCAGCCCCCGTCAAGGCAGCCGCAGCCGACGCAGCCTCAGCCGACCCAGCCCCAACCTGCCCCCACCCAGGCCCAGACCCGCGCCCCGGCCCCGGCTCAGGCCCGCACCGAACCCTCCCCCCAAGGCGCCCGCTACTACTCGGTCCACCGCCAGAACGGCCGTCAGCCCGACCGCGCCGTCCTGCCGGAGCCGGTCTATCTGGACGCCCTTCCGGTCGAAATGGACGAGACGCCCACCTCGCCCAGCATGGCTGAACCGCCCGGACCGCCGCAGCTGGTCCGCAATCCCGACGGCACCGTGCGCCGCACGACCGGCGAGTCCGCCCGCAGCGCTGCATCCCGCCAATGACCCAGCCTGCTGCCGAGACCGCCGTGGGATCACGTCTGCCCGACCTCATCGCCATGGCGCAGGAACCGTCCAGCGAAAAGCGGCGGGCCCTGCTGCGCGAACTGACCGACGTCTTCTTCGGAACGGAGACCCACTCCGAGACCGAGACCGACCTCTACGGCACGGTTCTGGCTGAACTGTCCGCCGAGATGGAAACCGCCGTCCGTGCCGAGTTGGCCCGACGGTTCTCCGACAGTCCCGCCGCCCCCCGCTCCCTGATCCGCCGCCTCGCCCATGACGAGGCCGAAGTCGCCACCCCGGTCCTGTCGGCCTCGCCCGTCCTGACGGACGCCGATCTGATCGAGGTCGCCCGAACCCGTGGCCAGGAACATCTGCGTGCCGTGTCCAGCCGCAAGGACGTGTCCGAGGCCGTCTCGGAGGCCATCGTCGATCACGGTGACGACGAGACCCTGCACAGCCTGCTGTCCAATGAGGGCGCCCGCCTGTCGCGTCAGGCCAGCGAAAAGGCCGTCGAGCGCGCCCGCACCAACCCCGCCCTTCATGCCGCGACCGTCGAGCGCAAGAGCCTGCCGCCCGACCTGCTCAACGAGATGTATTTCATCGTCGAGGCCCGGCTGCGGCACACCATCCTCGAGCGCAATGCCCGCATGGACCCGGCGCTGCTCGAGAGCGCGCTCGAGGCCGGCCGTACCCGTCTCGCCACCCAGGACGGCGCCCTGCCCGCCGACTATTCCGAGAGCCTCGCCTATGTCGAGGAACTGCATGCGGCCGGCCAGTTGACCCCCCAGATGCTGGCGCGCTTCCTGCGCTCCGGCGGGCGGACCTGCTTCCTGATCGCGCTCGCCCAGCTGGCCGACATCGACTTCCACACGGCCCGCCAGATCATCGAGCGCAAGGACCTGGATGCCCTCGCCGTGGTGTGCCGCTCGGCCGGGCTGGATCGGGCCCTGTTCCTGACCTACGCCGTGGTTCTGCTCAACGACGACGGCGACGCCATGGGCAAGGCCCACGCCTATGCCCGCATGTATCAGGAACTGACCCCCGACGCGGCCCAGCGCACCCTGCGCTTCTGGCGCATGCGCCGCGACGCGAAAGCCGCCTGAGCGGCCGGCCTCAAGCCCCAGTTTGTCATCCCGGAATTCGCGAAGCGCATATCCGGGACGCCTGAACCAAAAAAGACCCGCCGGATCGCTCCAGCGGGTCTTTTCCGTCAGGCTTTCGCCGTCCTATTTCTTGGCGCGCGGCGTGCGGGCCGGTTTACGACCGCCCTGTCCCAGACCCATCTGCTTGGCCAGTTCCGAACGGGCCTTGGCATAGTTGGGGGCGACCATCGGATAGTCCTTGGCCAGACCCCATTTGGCCCGGTATTCCTCGGGGCTCATGTCGTATTTGGTGCGCAGGTGACGCTTCAGCGACTTGAACTTGCGACCGTCTTCCAGACA
>JAHJYN010000273.1 GCA_018826885.1 Alphaproteobacteria bacterium
CCTCGTCGCCGATCGGCGTCTCGAGGCAGATCGGCTCCTTCGCGATCTTCAGCACCTTCCGCACCTTGTCGAGCGGCATCTGCAGCTTTTCGCTCAGCTCCTCCGGCGTCGGCTCGCGGCCGATCTCGTGCAGCATCTGGCGGCTGGTGCGGACGATCTTGTTGATCGTCTCGATCATATGCACCGGGATGCGAATGGTGCGGGCCTGGTCGGCGATCGAGCGGGTGATCGCCTGACGGATCCACCAGGTGGCATAGGTCGAGAACTTGTAGCCGCGGCGGTACTCGAACTTGTCGACCGCCTTCATCAGGCCGATGTTGCCTTCCTGAATGAGATCAAGGAACTGCAGGCCACGGTTGGTGTATTTCTTGGCGATGGAGATCACGAGGCGCAGGTTGGCCTCGACCATTTCCTTCTTGGCCTGACGGGCCTCGCGCTCGCCCTTTTGCACCTTCTGGACGATGCGGCGATAGTCGTCGATCGGCAGGCCGGCCTCGCTGGCCACGGCGGCGACATCGCCCCGGATCTGGCCGATCTGGGCCGATTCATTCTCGCTGAACTTGGTCCAGCGCACGCCCATGTCCTTGACCCGCTCGCTCCAGTCGGGGTCCAGCTCGGCGCCGAAATAGGCCTTGAGGAATTCGGGGCGCGAGATGCCATAGCTGTCGGCCAGACGCAGCAGACGGCCTTCCAGCGAGATCAGGCGCTTGTTGATCGCATACAGCTGCTCGACCAGGGCCTCGATGCGGTTGTTGTTCAACTTCATCGACTTCAGGCGGTCCGAGATCGATTTGGACAGGGCCTCATAGGCCTTCTGGTCCTTGGCCGACAGGGCTTCGCCCTTCAGCCGGGCCTCTACCAGCTTGTCCTGCAGGCGACGGAAGCCGCCGAAGTCGTTGGCGACCGCGTCCAGAACTTCCATGACGCCGTCGCGCAGCTCGGCCTCGAGCGCTGAGATGGACATGCCGCCGCCGTCGTCGAAATCGTCCTCGTCCTCTTCCTCCTCGGCCTCCTTTTCCGCTTCTTCAGCGGTGCGGGGGGGCTTGGGCTGGCCGGGGATCGGCTGCGGCGGCTGGTTGTGCGGCAGGCTGGCGGGGTTCAGCACGCCATAGGTGGCGTCAAGGTCGATGACCTCGCGCAGCAGGATGCGGTTGTTCAGCAGTTCGTCGCGCCACACCATGATGGCCTCGAACGTCAGGGCGCTCTCGCACAGGCCCGAGATCATGGCGTCGCGGCCGGCCTCGATCCGCTTGGCGATGGCGATCTCGCCCTCGCGGCTCAGCAGCTCGACCGAGCCCATCTCGCGCAGATACATGCGCACCGGGTCGTCGGTGCGGTCATAGGTCGGCTTGGCGTCGGTCTCGGAAACGGAAGTCTCGGCCTTTTCGGCAACGTCCGTGCCCTGGGCGGCCTCGCCGTCCTCTTCGGCCTCGACGACGTTGACGCCCATCTCCGACAGCATGGCCAGAGTGTCCTCGATCTGGTCCGGCGTGACCTCTTCCGAGGGCAGCACCTTGTTCAGATCTTCCATCGTCACATAGCCGCGTGTCTTGGCCTGCTTGATGAATTTCTTGACGCCGGCATCGGTCAGATCGAGCAGGGGACCGTCGTTCGACGCTTCGTTGTCCTGCGTGTCCGTCTGCGCACTCATCCCGTTTTCCGTCTCCGACCCGCCGCAGCCTGTGGCTAAACGGCACTATATGAACAGGAAAACGTCCGCGGCCCCATTAGGCTCCTGCGGTGTCTTCCCAAAGGCTTCCCGACTTGATCGCACGCCGCAGGGCATCGCGCTCTGCCTTCAGCTGAGTGAAGGCAGAGCTGTCGAACGCCCGGTGGGCCTCCGACTTCGCCATGGCCAGCGCCCGCTCCAACGCGGCAATCCGCGTCAGGGCGTCAAACGCCTGCGACCACAGGGTCCGTGCCTCGCCGAGGGGCAGATCTTCTGCCAGGAAGGGCGCACCGGACTTTGCCGCCGCCTTCTCGACCTCGTGCAACAGGGCCTCGTAACCCGATTGGGCCAGATGGCGACGAAGCGCGCCAGAGTCAAGGGATGCGTGGCCCCCGAGGCGCTGCTGGACCAGGGTCTGGGCGAGGCCGTCGAGGGCAGGATCGCCGAATCCGGTTCCGGCAACCGTCTCCAGATGGACGTCCAGCCGCTCGACGTCATCCAGCGCCGCCAGCGCCAGGGCGGCGGCCATCGGCTCTATGGACCGGTTGAAGGCGTGCAGCGCCTCGGCGCCCTCGGGCGTCTGGCCGGCCAGCGGGGGTGGGGCACCTCTTTTCCAGTTGCCGGCGGGGCGACCGTCGTTGCGGGGGGCATATTTGGCGCCCCGCCCCGGCATGACGGCATCGAACCGCTCGAACAGGTCGCGGCGGTACTGTTCGGCCAGATCGCGGTCGGTGATGGCCTCGGTCGCCTGACGCAGGCGCGCCTTCAGCCCGGCCCGCCGCTCGGGCGTGTCGAGGGTTTCCGTCTCGACCTCCTTCTGGAACAGGACCTCAACGAAGGGGCGCGTGCGGGACAGGGCCTCGCGCAGGGCCGGGGCCCCGGCGTCCCGCAGCATGTCGTCCGGATCGCGCCCGTCGGTCAGCAGGCAGAAGCGGAAACTGCGCCCCGGCTTCAGCAGGGGCAGGGCGCGTTCGACCGCGCGTCCGGCGGCGCGTTGCCCTGCACCGTCGCCGTCGAAACACAGCACGGGCTCGGGCGTGACCCGCCACAGCCGTGCCATCTGTTCCTCGGTCAGGGCCGTGCCCATGGGGGCGACCGCCGGAATGCCCGCTCGCTGACAGGCGATGACGTCCATATAGCCCTCGACCACCACCAGGCTGGCCTGTTTTGAGGTGCCCAGCAGCTTGCGGGCCTCGGGCATGCCGTAGAGGGTCGCGCCCTTGTGAAACAGCGGGCTTTCCGGGCCATTCAGATATTTGGCCCGGTCATCGGGGTTCATGGCCCGGCCGCCGAAGCTGACCACCCGGCCCCGGTCGTCCAGAATGGGAAAGATCAGCCGGTCGCGAAACCGGTCATAGGGGGCGCCGCCCCCCTCGGGTGAGATCAACAGTCCCGCCTCGACCAGATCCCCGGGCGTGGCGCCCTTCTGGATCAGGGCCGTCTTCAGGCCGTCGCGGTCATTGGGGGCATAGCCGAGACCGAACCGTTCCCACTGATCCTCGGGCAGGCCGCGCTTCTTCAGATACTCGCGGGTGCCCGTTCCGACAGACCGGCGCAGATTGGCGGCGAACCACTTCATCGCCAGTTCGGTCCAGTCGAACAGGGTGGTGCGGCGCTGCTCACGGGCGGCGGCCTGCGGGTCCTCCGCGGGCAGGGCCATGCCCGCTTCATTGGCAAGCCGCTCGACCGCCTCGACAAAGCTCAGCCGCTCGGTCTCCTGCAGGAAGCTGATGATGTCGCCGTGCTTGCCCGAGCTGAAGTCGTGGAAGAAGCCCTTCTCGTCATTGACGAAGAAGGA
>JAHJYN010000039.1 GCA_018826885.1 Alphaproteobacteria bacterium
GCCGACCGGCCCCCAGGAGTTTTTCTGCTTGTCGAAGACCCTCGTCATTTCGCTGGACGCCATGGGCGGCGACCACGGCCCCTCCGTGGTTGTGGGCGGCGTTGCGGACTATCTGAAGGCCCATCCCGATTCGGACCTTCGGTTCCTGGTTCATGGCGATGCGGCTGCCATAGAGGCCCAGGTCCGGGCGCATCGCCTGCCCGCAGACCGGATCGACGTGCGCCACACCGACAAGGTCGTGGCCATGGACGAAAAGCCGGCCCAGGCCTTGCGGCGGGGCAAGGGCTCGAGCCTGTGGAACGCCATCGAGTCGGTGAAGTCCGGCGAGGCCGCCGCCATCGTCTCGGCCGGCAACACCGGCGCCCTGATGGCGATCTCCAAGCTGCAGCTGCGCATGGCTGCGCCGGGACTGGAGCGGCCCGCGATCGTCGCCAGCTGGCCGACCCTGCGCGGCATCACGGCCGTGCTCGACGTCGGTGCCAATATCGACTGTGACGCGGCCCAGCTGATCGAGTTCGCCATCATGGGTGAAGCCTTCCAGACGGCGGTCCACGGCACGAAACGCCCGACCATCGGCCTGCTGAATGTCGGCTCGGAAGACATGAAGGGCCACGAACAGGTGCGCGAGGCCCACCGCCTGCTGCGCAGCGGGGCGTTCGATCTGGACTATCACGGCTTTGTCGAGGGCGATGACATCGCCAAGGGCACGGTCGATGTGATCGTCACCGACGGCTTTACCGGCAATGTCGCGCTGAAGACGGCCGAGGGCACGGCGCGCTTCATCTCGGCCCTGCTGAAGGAAGCGCTGATGTCGGGTCTGCCGTCGCGGTTCGGGGCCATGATGGCGCTGCCGGCGCTGAAGAAGATGCGCAACCGCATCGACCCCAATGCCATCAACGGCGGGCCCCTGCTGGGCCTGAACGGCATCGTCGTCAAAAGCCATGGCGGGGCCAGCGCCTATGGGTTCGGTAATGCCATCCGCGTGGCTGGCGACCTGGCCCGCAGTGATTATATGACCAAGGTCAGCGCCAATCTGAAGCGTATGACGACCGTCCTCGAGGAGGACGATGCCGGATCGGCGTCCGGGACCGGTGTGGAGACTGCCCAGTGACTGTTGTTCGTAGCGCCGTGACCGGCGTCGGTGCCTATCTGCCGGAAAAGGTCGTGACCAATGCCGATCTGGCGAAATTCGTCGATACCTCTGACGAATGGATCGTCGAGCGAACCGGTATCCGCCAACGCCATCAGGCCGCGCCCGACCAGCCCACCAGCGATCTGGCGGTCGAAGCCGCCAGGAAGGCCCTCGCCGAGGCCGGCAGGACGCCCGCCGATGTCGATCTGATCATCGTCGCCACAACCACGCCGGACATGACCTTCCCGGCCACAGCCTCGATCGTGCAGCGCAAGCTGGGCGTGCCGGTCTGTGTGGCGTTCGACATCCAGGCGGTCTGCTCGGGCTTTGTCTATGCGTTGAGCGTGGCCGACGGCTTTGTCGCGCGCGGCACCTCGAAATGCGCCCTGGTCATCGGCGCCGAGGAAATGACCCGACTGATGGACTGGGAAGACCGCACCACCTGTGTGCTGTTCGGCGATGGGGCCGGCGCCGTGGTGCTGGAACCGGTCGAGGGGCAGGGGACCCCGGCGGATCGCGGCATTCTGGGCTCGGCCCTGCGCTGCGACGGCACCAAGACCGACCTGCTCTACGTCGACGGCGGCCCGGCCACGACCGGTCAGGTCGGCCATCTGCGCATGCTGGGCAATCAGGTGTTCCGCCACGCGGTTGTGAACATTGCCGAGGCCATCACGGCGGCGGCAAAGGCGGCCGGTATCGAGATCGCCGACGTCGACTGGTTCGTGCCTCACCAGGCCAATCAGCGCATCATCAAGGGGGTCGGCGACCGCCTGGGTCTGGACGAGACCAAAGTCATCTCGACCGTGGCCATGCACGCCAATACCTCGGCCGCCTCGATCCCTCTGGCCCTCGATTCGGCCATCCGTGACGGGCGGATCAAGCGGGGCGATCTGGTGCTGCTGGAGGCCATGGGGGGCGGTTTGACGTGGGGCGCCTGCGCACTTCGCCTGTAAAACGAATTTACGCCTTTCCATTTCAACGCCTTTCAGCCTTTATTGGCGGTTGGAACTTCAGAGAGGGGAGGGACGCTTGGACGACCATCACACGCTGACCCGGGCCGATCTGTGCGACGCCGTGCACGAAGCGCTGGGCCTGTCGCGCAATGAATGCGCGACGCTGGTCGAACGGACCCTCGGTCTGATCGTCGAATCGCTGGAACGCGGCGAGACCGTGAAACTGTCCGGCTTCGGTGTGTTTCAGGTGCGCGAGAAGCGCGCGCGCATGGGCCGCAACCCCAAGACCGGGGTGCCCGCTGCCATCAATCCGCGCCGAGTGATCAGCTTCCGCGCCTCGCAGATCATGAAAAGCCGCGTCCACGGCGCCGCAGGCTGAACGGAGGCCCGCGCGTGGCCAAAAGCCCCGAAGCCTTTCGCAGTATTTCCGAAGCCGCGACCGAGGTCGGCGTCCCCCAGCATGTGCTGCGTTTCTGGGAGACCAAGTTCGCCTTCGTCGCGCCGGTCAAGCGCGCCGGGGGGCGGCGCTTTTACCGCCCCGAGGACATCGACATCCTGAAGGGCGTGCGACGCCTGCTGCATGAAGAGGGGCTGACCCTCAAGGGCGTGGCCCGCCTGCACAAGGCCCAGGGCCTCAAGCGCATCTTGGGCAAGGAGGCGGCCGGACCCGCGCCCGAGGCCCCCGTGCCGGAGATGCCGGTGCGGCCGGCAGTGCAGCCGGCTCCGACCGGCCTGTCCTCTGACCAGCGCCAGCGTCTGGCCGAGGTCCTGCGCGACATCGAGGCGGCGCAAACCCGACTGGAAGCCGCCCTCAGCCGCTGACAGCTTTATTGTGCCGTCCAGCCCCGATTTGGGTTTACGACGCAACGGCTCCCCGTCTATAGGGAGCGCCTTCGGAGCGTGGCGCAGCCTGGTAGC
>JAHJYN010000040.1 GCA_018826885.1 Alphaproteobacteria bacterium
CATCAAGCTGGAAAACGTCACCTTGGACATGCTGGGCAAGGCCAAGAAGGTCACCATCACCAAGGACGACACCACCATCGTCGACGGCATCGGCGGCAAGGACGAGATCGAGGCCCGCATCGGCCAGATCAAGCGCCAGATCGAGGACACCACCTCGGACTACGACAAGGAGAAGCTGCAGGAACGTCTGGCCAAACTGGCCGGCGGTGTTGCCGTGATCCGCGTCGGCGGCTCGACCGAAGTGGAAGTGAAAGAGAAGAAGGACCGCGTCGACGACGCCCTGAACGCCACGCGCGCTGCCGTGGAAGAAGGCATCGTCCCCGGCGGCGGTATCGCCCTGCTCAAGGCGACCCGTGCCCTCGAAGGCCTCAAGGGTGACAATGCCGACCAGACGGCCGGTATCGCCATCATCCGTCGCGCCATCCAGGCCCCGATCCGCCAGATCGTCGAAAACGCCGGCGTCGAAGGCTCGATCGTGGTCGGCAAGGTGCTGGAGAACAAGGACGCCTCGTTCGGCTTCAACGCCCAGACCGAGGAATATGGTGACCTGGTGAAGATGGGCGTCATCGACCCCGCCAAGGTGGTCCGCACCGCCCTGCAGGACGCGGCCTCGGTCGCCGGCATCCTGATCACCACCGAAGCCGCTGTGGCGGACGCCCCCAAGAAGGCATCGGCCGGCGGCGGCGCCCCCGACATGGGCGGCATGGGCGGCATGGGCGGCATGGACTTTTAAGTCCACGCTCGGGGCGGGCGTCAGCCCGCCTCAGCCAGCCTTGTCCTCCCCGCCTTGAGCCGGGACAGAAGAGGGCGCTCCCGGAAACGGGGGCGCCTTTTTGGCTGTCCAGATTTGTAGTGGATGGCCCGGAGCGTTGCGCACGGGTGTCTCCGCTCGAAGCGGATACCCGAAGAGAGCGGTTCGTTCGCCAGAAAGGAACGCGGATACGCCCTTGTTGCTGCTAGGCGAACTCATATCCCATTCGGATATTGTTGCTCTGTGCCCTCTGGAGCAAACGGTCCACCCGCAGGATCAGCTTGTCTGGGCGGAACGGCTTCATAAGGTAGTCGGACGCACCGTTCGTGATCGCGCGCCGCACATCGCTTTCGCTCCTGGCCGCCGTCAGCATCAAGACCGGCACTTGACGGTGAAAGCGGTCCGCCTTCAAGGTTCTTAGGACGGTGAATCCGTCGAGCACGGGCATGCCGACGTCCAGGATCACCAGATCAGGACAAATCTCGTCGGCCTGCAACAGCGCCTCTTCGCCATTCTGGGCCACGGTGATCGCCAGTCCTCGCCCTTCCAGGGTCTGCCGGATCAAGGCGGCCAGATAGCGGTCGTCCTCGGCAACGAGAATGCGGGGCTTGATCACGGGATACTCCGACACTGCAACCACTTTCGGGCTGGCGTCGACCCTACCGAGATGGAGTAAACGTCGCGTTGAGCCGGATCAGATCGGCCGGTGGGCTCGCGTATAGTCGTCGACCCAGGTCAGAGATGGCTGATCGAGAAGGTCGCAGACCATGTCTGCCAAGGTGTCCGGCTTGACAGGCTTGCAGACATAGCCGGAAGCGCCGGCCTGCTTCGCGCGAACGATGTTCTCGGTCTCGTGCGAAGCGGTGAACACCAGGATGCGCACCTGCTGCCAGGAGTTCGCTGCCCGGAAATGTCGCAGAACTTCCAAGCCGGAAATATCCGGAAGGCCGAGGTCCAGCAACACGAGCTCCGGCGCGGGCTCTGCCATCTTGGCCAAGGCGGCCGCGCCGGTCGCGGCCACGCTCACACGACGCCCGTCCCGCCCCAGCAGCGCTTCGGCCATTCGCTGGATAAAGGGATCGTCGTCGACGACCAGCACACGAGCGTCGCGCGAACCGTGATTGCCAGATTGGATCATGCTGGCAGAAGATCTCGCACGGATTGGATCATCTGCTCGCCCATAACGGGTTTCTGAAGCCAAGTCGCCGCGAGGCCCGATGTTCCCGATTGGCTCTCTTCGAAAGACCAGGCCGTAACCATCAAGACAGGTGTGTTGCCGATCTCGTCGTCGGTCCGGAGCGCTCGCAGGGCTTCAGTGCCCGATCCTCCAGGCATGGCGAAATCCATTATGACCAGGGAAGGTCGAAGACCCCGCGCCTTCTGAAGGCCCTCCGCCGCACTCGTGGCCAGAGCCACCTCGTAACCAGCGCCTTCCAAATGAACGCGCGTGATTTCGCGCATGACCGGGTCGTCATCGACCACCAGGATCAACGCGGCAGTTCCCATCATTTGCTCCGAGCTCCAGGCGTCAAGCCGCCAAGGCCGTCCAGTTGTCTATAAGCTGCTGTGCGGTGAAAGGTTTCGCGAGTTGACCCGTGGCGCCGAACGTCGACGCCAGTTTCAGGTAGAAGCCCGCTCCGAGTCGACCGCCGCCGGTGATGGCGAGGACGCGCATAAGTGGGGCCACCTCGGAAAGCTTCTGGAGCACTTCGACGCCGTCCACCTCGGGCAAAATGATGTCGAGCACCATGGTGGCATCTGGGTAGCGGCTCGCCAGGTCCAACGCCTGGCGTCCGTCTTGAGCGTTCAGAATCTGGATGTTGGCCTGCGACAGAGCGGCAGAGATTTCTGCGGACCAGAAGGGGTCGTCCTCGACCACGATGCACTTGGACAAAACCGAACTCGAATAAAGGGTTAGAAGCGCCCCCCGGCAACACGGCGTTCCGTAACACGCCCCTCATGCATTATCTACGGCTCCAAGCACGTCTTTGATGAGTGAAGACAAACTTTTTACGCCGCGGCCGTCAGCAAGGCACTGTTTGGCGGTCGCTTCCAACTGAAATGCTGTCTTCGACACCTCTGCGAAGCCCAGACTTCCCGCCGTTCCCGCGATGGAGTGGGTGTAAGCCGCGATGGCGGCGACCCCCGCTTCGGAAGGCATGGCCAGCATGCGGGAATACTCAGTGGCGAAGGTCTTCATTTGCTCGCGATAGCGTTCCTTGAGTGCGGCCAAGGGGTCCGCCCCATGCGGGGTTGTCGGGCTCGACGGCGGAGGGAAGGCCATGCGGCACACGCGGTCCAGCGTTTCGCCCAGCACCTCCGGCTTGATCGGCTTTGCGAGGTGATCGTCCATACCGGCCGCACGGCAGGCCTCGATCTGATCGGCCAGGACATTGGCCGTCAGGGCGACGATCGGGACGTTGGCCGCCTCGGGCATCCTGCGGATACGCCGGGTGGCTTCCAGACCGTCCATCCCGGGCATTTGGACGTCCATGAGAATAAGGTCGAAAGCCGGATCGGCCCGCAAGCGTTCGAGCGCCGCTTCCCCGGAAGCCGCGCAAGTCACATCGTGTCCGACGCCGGCGACAAGGATTTCGATAAGCTCAAGATTGGTCGGAACATCGTCTACGGCCAGGACGCGCAGCTTGCGTTCGGAACGCTGCCGAGCTGAACGGAGTGGAAGCGAAACGGGCTGATCCGCGCTCGGCTTGTAGGGCAAGGAGAAGATGGCCGTGGTGCCCACGTCCGGCTCGCTTTCCAGCGTGACATCCCCATTCATCAGGCGTGCCAGCGAGCGACTGATGTTGAGGCCGAGCCCTGTCCCGCCAAAGCGGCGCCCAACGGATGCGTCAGCCTGAGTAAAGCCGTCGAACAGACGGCTCATGGCTTCGGCCGAGATACCGATGCCCGTATCGACGACCCTGAACTCCAGCCAATCCTGTCGCCGACGCACCTCCAGCCGCACCGAGCCTGCATGGGTGAATTTCGCGGCATTCCCGATCAGGTTCAGGAGGACTTGCCGGGTTCTCTGTTCGTCGCCGATGACGCGATCGGCAAGGCCGCCGTCATAGTCGATGTCGAGGTGCAGCCGCCCGGCGATGCTTGCGCGAGTGAGATCGACGATTTCCGTCGCCATGGCGCGTAGGTCGAACGGGCGCGCCTCGATCGTCATCTTGCCGGACTCGATCTTCGAGAAGTCGAGGATGTCGTCGATGAGCGCCGACAGGCCCTTTCCGGCCGTGCGAATGCGGTCGACGTAACGCTTTTGGTCGGTATCCAGAACGGTGTTGGCCAGAACCTCGGCAAATCCGATCACGCCGTTCAAAGGTGTCCTGATCTCATGGCTCATGTTGGCCAGGAACTCGGCCTTGGCCGTGGCTGCGCTCTCGGCAGCAATCCGCGCCTCTGCCAGCGCCACCTCGCGTTCACGCCGCTCGGTCACGTCGCGCACCGAATCGGTGATCTGAATGACCTTGCCGGCCTCGTCCCGATGAAACCGGGGCCGCGCTTCGAGCCAGCGGCTTCGACCGTCCTTGGAACGGGCGCGATACTCGACGGTCAGAGGGGATTTCGACCTGGCCGCCGCTGCGAACTCGGCGGCGACCCGCGTCTGGTCTTCGGGGACGATAAGGTCGTAGGGCGTCTTGCCCAGTAGTTCATCCGGCCGATATCCGAGCAGCTCTGCGATGGAGGGCGATAGGTAGGTGAACTTGCCGTCAGCCCCATACACCGCGATTACATCGCTGGCGTGGTCGGCGAGCAATCGGTAGCGACGCTCCTGCTCCACCGCCTCGGCGATGACGCGCCGCTCGTCAGTCAGGTCCTTGAAGACGCCGATGAAGCCCCTGACGTGACCGTTGGTGTCCTTCTGACAGGCCGCCACCGAGCGGACGTTCCGAAGGGTGCCATCCCGTCGTTGTATCGTCGCGTCGAAATCCCATCCCTTTCCCGCTGCGGCGTTCTCGGCGAGAAGGGTTTCGACCATCTGGCGGTCGCCGTCGACGTAGAAGGCCAGCGCGTCGTCAAGGCCGGGTCGGTAGTTCTCATCGTCGACCCCATGGATCGCGTAGACCTGAGGCGACCAGAAGACAGCCCCCGTATCCGTGTTCAAGGTCCAGTAGCCCGTCAGAGACAGCTTCTCCGCGAGGTCGAGCACCTGATGGCGCTCCTCCAAGGCCTTGCGGGCCTTGGACAGCTCGATCTGGTCCACCACCATCTTGGCCAGAGAGGCCAAATGCGCCAAATCGGCCTCCGAGGGCCTGGTGCGCGGCTGGGTGTCGATGACGCAAAGAGTACCGAGGTTGGCCCCGTCCTTTGTGGTCAAGGTCGCGCCAGCGTAGAAGCGGATGTTCGGTTCACCCGTCACCAGGGGGTTGTCGACGAAGCGCGCATCCATGGTGGCGTCCTCGATCACCATGACCTGATGCGCGCCAAGCCGGATCGCGTGATGGCAAAAGGCCCAGTCCCGCGTCGTCTGCCGCACCTCGAGGCCGATGCATGCTTTGAACCACTGTCGGTCTGTATCGACCAGAGACACGAGAGCGATCGGCGCGTCGAAGTGCGCCGCCGCCATCGCCGCGATGCGATCAAACCGCTCCTCGGCATCCGTGTCGAGCACGGCGTGATCATGCAGCGCGCGAACCCTCGAAATCTCATCCACCGTCGCAGTCCTCCTTGGCGCGGCGAGCATAGGTCCCAATCCCAGAATGAAACATTACCCGGGATCAACAGCAACAACGCCCCTTGACCGCACCCGCACCCTCATCCATCGGGCCGCATGACCTATGCCTTGCCCGTCGATCCTGAGCGGTATGCGGCCTTTCTGGGGGTGATGGCGGTGCTGGCGGTGACGCCGGGGCCGGCCAATCTGTTCTCGATCGCCAATGGCATGGCGCGCGGGCGGCGGGCCGTGGTGGTCGGGGTGCTGGGCATGAGTCTGGCGACGCTGGTGTGGTTCACGGCTGCGGCGCTGGGGCTGGGGGCGCTGGTGCTGGCCTTTCCGGCGGCGTTTCGGGTGATCGCCGTGGGTGGGGCGCTGTATGTGGCCTGGCTGGGCGGCAAGGCGCTGTGGGGGGCTGTGCGCGGGGCGGTGCCGGGGAAGTCGGAGCGGCCGAGCCTGTCGCTGGGGCGCAGTGCCTTCTTCGACGGCTTCATGGTGCAGCTGGCCAATCCCAAGGCGGTGCTGTTCTTTACCGCCGTGCTGCCGCCGTTTCTGGATCTGGGGCGGCCGCTGGTGCCGCAGCTGGCGCTGTTCGCCCTGGCGACCGTCGGCATGGATATGATCACCATGAATGCCTATGGCCTGGGCGGGGCGGCGCTGGCGCGGCGGATGACGGCGCCGGGGTTTCGGCGGGGGTTTGATGCCGCGGTCGGGGTGCTGTTGCTGGCGGCGGCGGTGCTGATCGGGCTGAGGCTGTAGCGGGGGCTGTAGGCGGAACCGGGGGCGTTCAGGCTTCGTTCAGGTGGAAAGCGCTTGGCTGGGCCACAGCCAACCTCTTGTTTTGGATGACGGGTGAGCGCACCTGTTAACCGGACGCCCTCGCTTTCGGAGATGGACATGACCCTTCGTACGACCCTTCGCCGCCCCGCCCTGTTTGCGGTGGCC
>JAHJYN010000274.1 GCA_018826885.1 Alphaproteobacteria bacterium
AGAGCTTCAAGACCTACGGCAAACACCTGGGCTTCCGCGTCGCCGTGATCTTCGGTGGGGTGAAATACGGCGGCCAGGAACGCGCCCTCAATCAGGGCCTCGACATTCTGGTGGCCGCGCCCGGTCGCCTGCTGGACCATATCCAGCAAAAGAACCTCGACCTGTCGGCCACGGAAATCTTCGTGCTGGACGAGGCCGACCAGATGCTGGACCTGGGCTTCATCAAGCCGATCCGCCAGATCGTCAGCCGCATCCCGGCCAAGCGTCAGAACCTGTTCTTCTCGGCCACCATGCCGGGCGAGATCGGCAAGCTGGCCGCTGAACTGCTCAAGGATCCCAAGCGGGTCCAGGTGACGCCGCAGGCGACCACCGTCCAGCGCATCAAACAGTCGATCGTCTGGGTCGAACAGGGCCGCAAGCGCGCCCTGCTGACCGAGATGTTCAGCGATCCGGGCTATACCCGCTGCCTGGTGTTCACCAAGACCAAGCACGGGGCCGACAAGGTTGCCGCCTATCTGGAAGCGGGCGGCGTCGAAGCCGGCGCCATCCACGGCAACAAGAGCCAGCCCCAGCGCGAACGCACCCTCGAAGCCTTCAAGAAGGGCAAGCTGCGGGTACTGGTGGCAACCGACATCGCCGCACGCGGCATTGACGTCGACGGCGTCTCGCACGTGGTCAACTTCGAGCTGCCCTATGTGCCGGAGGCCTACGTGCACCGCATCGGCCGGACGGCCCGCGCGGGCGCCGACGGCACCGCCATCAGCTTCGTCGCCGGCGACGAGATGAAGCTGCTCAAGGACATCGAGAAGGTCACCCGCCAGAAGATCCCGGCGATCGACCGTCGCAACGACAAGGCGCTGGGCGCCCTCGACGCCGCCATCAGCGCCGCCGGTGTCGGCAAGAAGGCCACCCTGCCGGAGCGTGAAGATCGGCCGGCCCGGGATGGCGACGGTGAAGGCCGCCGCAACCGCAACCGTCGCGGTCCCATGCCCGGCGGTGCCCATGCCGGTGGACGCGGCCCCGGCCGATCGCCGGACCGTCCGCACTATAATCCGATGGCCAGCGACCGTCCGGAAGGGTCGGCCCCGGCCCCCGTGTCGCAGCTGAAGCGCCGTCGTCGCCGTCCGGGCCAGAAACCCGCGACCGGCACCGCCAGCTAAAGACCCGCATGCCCCCTTCGTCGCCGGAGGGGGCATGTCTTTGATGAACTTGTTTGCATTGTAAACATGTCTGCTGTATCTGGCGCTTGTATCGCTGGAGATCAGACCATGTCCCTGACCGCTTCCCCCTCGCCTGACGACCGCCTCCACGGGCTGGATGCCCTGCGCGGCATCGCCCTGTTGCTCGGTGTGGTGCTCCACACCCTGATGAGCTTTTTCCCGGTTCCGATCTGGGTGGTGGTCGACGACCAGACCTCACCGGTGGCCTCGACGATCTTCTTCGCCATCCACCTGTTCCGGATGACGACCTTCTTCCTGATTGCCGGCCTGTTCGCTCATATGATGCTGGGGCGCAAAGGTCTGTGGGGGTTTGCCAAGGACCGGCTGATCCGCATCGCCGGGCCCCTGTTTGGCCTGTGGTGGCTGGCGCTGGCCGCGATCATCGCCGTCCTGCTGTGGAATGTCGCCATTCAGAACGGCGGCAGCCTGCCCACGGACGGCCCGCCCCCGCCGCCCCTGACGGTCGAGACCTTTCCCCTGACCCATCTGTGGTTCCTGTGGGTGCTGCTGATCTTCTATGTCGCAACGCTGGTGCTGCGCGCCCCGTTCGCCCTGCTGGACCGCGACGGCGGCTGGGGCCGGATGGTCGACCGCCTGACCGCCGCGCTGGTCGGACCGTGGACCCCGCTGGTGCTGGGTGCACCGCTGGCGCTGGCCTTCTATCTGCACCCGAACTGGACCGCCTTCTTTGCCATTCCGACGCCGGATACGGGACTGGTGCCCAATGCCGTCGCCCTGACCGGATTCGGCAGCGCCTTCCTGTTCGGCTTTCTGCTGGACCGCCGGCGCGACCTGCTGGAGCGTATTCGCAGACTGTGGCCCGTGTTCACCATCGTGGCCTTCGGCACGGGGACGGGCGCCCTGATGCTGGCCGGTGGCCCGGTGCCGGACCTGGCCCCGGTCACCGATCCGTCGACGAAGGCCGCGCTGGCACTCCTCGTGGCACTGGCCGTGTTCAGCGGCGCCATGGCGGCTATGTCGCTGGCGCTGCAGCTGTTCCGTCGCAGGAGCCCTGTGCGGCGCTATCTGGCTGATGCCTCCTACTGGATCTACATCGTCCACCTGCCGCTGGTGATGGTCGGTCAGACCCTCGTGCTCAGCCTCGTCGCACCCTGGTGGCTCAAGGCCTCATTGGTGATCGGCGGCACGATGGGGATCAGCCTGCTCACCTATGAGCTGCTGGTGCGCCACAGCTTCGTCGGAAGATGGCTCAACGGGCGGCGCATTCCGTGGAAGCGGCAGGCCGAACCCGCCCCGGCGCCCGCCGAATAACGTCTTGCCAAGCCCGGCCGGCTCGTCCACCCACGGACAAGCCGGTCCAAGGAGAACCGACCCATGGCGACCAAGCTGAAAACCCCGTCTGCCGAGGCCGACCTGGCCTTCATGCGCTCGATCGTGGAGGGCGGCGGCCGGATGCCGATGTCGGCGGCCATCTGCTATCTGGCCGGCGGGCTGCTGTACGGATTTCAGTGCCTGTTTCACATGGGGCAATCGGCCGGGCTGATCGTCTGGGGCGCTGTTCCCAGCCTCGCCTTCGTGGTCGGGATCAGCGTCGCCTTCTTCATCGTTCTGATCTGGGCGATCCATCGCGACAACAAGCAGGGCGGCGCCCGCAAGGGCACCATGGCCAATCGCGCCGTGAACGCCGCCCTCAGCGGCACCGGCATGGCCAATGCGGCGGTCATCATCGTCTTCGGGGTCGGCGCGGTCCGCGATCAGGATTTTGCCGTCTGGCTCTATTATCCGGCCATCATCTTCGCCCTGCAGAGCGCCGCATGGTTCGTCGGCTGGAGCCTGAAGAAGAAGCGGTGGATGCTGGCGACCTCGCTGGGCGGCTGGCTGACGGCGGTGGCCCTCGGGGTGCTGGTGCGCGAGCCGGTGGCCTATCTCGGCGTCTGCACCGCGGCCCTCTTCCTGCTGTTCGCCGGGCCTGGCCTGATCATGTACCTCGAGGCCCGCGCGCCGCGTCCGGTGGAGTGAGCCCCGTCATGGGTCTGGCCGGTCTGGGACAGATTGACGAAGTGATCCACGGCCGCATGCGGCTTGGGATCATGGTCTATCTCGCCGATGTCGAGACGGCCGACTTCACCGAACTGAAGACCGCGCTGGAAGCGACCCAGGGCAATCTGTCGGTCCACCTGAAAAAGCTGGCAGAGGCGGGCTATGTCTCCATCGACAAGAGCTTCCGGGACAACAAGCCCCTGACCGAGATCACGATCACCAAGGACGGGCGGCGGGCCTTCGCGGCCTATCTGGAGGCGCTGAGCGGCCTGATCGGGGGCGGCGCATGAGACGGCCCCGCGTCATGGGCATCGTCAATGTCACGCCGGACAGCTTTTCGGACGGGGGGCAGCTGGAGACTGCCGCCGCCGCGATCGCGCACGGCCTGCGGCTGGTCCAGCAAGGCGCGGACATTCTGGATGTCGGCGGCGAAAGCACCCGCCCCGGCGCGCAGCCCGTTGCCGAGACCGAGGAACTGGACCGCGTGGTACCGGTCATCGCCGGACTGCGCGCCCGTTGGGACGGGCCGATCAGTATCGACACGCTCAAGCCGGCCGTGGCCCGCGCGGCTGTCGAGGCCGGCGCGACCATGTGGAACGACGTCAGCGCGCTGGGGGCCTATGCCGACAGTCCGGCGGTCGCCGTCGAGCTCGGCTGTGACGTCGTGCTCATGCATATGCAGGGGGAGCCGCGGACCATGCAGACCGATCCCCGCTATGGCGACGTGGTGACTGAGGTGCGCGATGCGCTGGTTCATCGCGCCGAGGTCGCCATGGCCGCCGGGCTCGCACGCGAGCGCATCTGGCTGGATCCGGGTATCGGCTTCGGCAAGACGCTGGCGCACAATCTTGCGCTGACAGCGAACCTCGCGGCGCTGATCGAGACCGGCTTTCCCGTGCTGTTCGGGGCCAGTCGCAAGCGAATGGTCGAGGCCATCGACGTCTCCGCGACCGATCCGCTCGACCGCTTGGGCGGATCGCTGGCCCTGGCGCTCGAGGCGGCGCGGCAGGGCGCTGCTATCATCCGCGTGCATGATGTGCGCGAGACGGTTCAGGCGCTGAAGGTTCAGGCCGCCGTTTCAGCCGCCGCCCGCCCGGCCCCCTAACGATCCTCGCCCGACAGCCGCTCTTTCTCGACCGGATCAGAGCTGGGGCGCAGCAGGTCCTCGACCGCGTCGTTGGACCCTGACGTGGGTGCCTTGGGCGCAGGCGCATCCGAAGTCGCCTTGCGGGATCGCCCCTTCGGCGCACGGCCCAAGATCTCAAGGGCGTCGTCGCCCTCATGACCAAACACGCTGCGAATCCGAAGGTCCGTCTGCGGGAAGGGGATTTCGATCCCGGCCTCGTCCAGGGCTTCGGCGATGGCCCAGGTATAGGCGGCGTGCATGGCGGCGGGCCGTTTAACCGCATCCTGGGTCGGCCAGACCAGCAGTTCGAAATCAAGCCCGGACTCGCCAAAGCCCACCAGCCAGACCTGGCATTTGCGGGCGTCGGTCTCGGGCAGGGTGAAGGGGATGGCGCGGGCGGCCTTGAGCACCACGTCACGCACCTCGGACCGGTTCGCACCATAGGCCACCGAGAACGGCACATGGATGCGACGGGTGTCGCCCTTGAGCGTCCAATTGGTGACCTTGCCCTCGATCAGGCTGGAGTTGGGGACGATGATGTTGATGTTGTCATTGGTACGGATGCGGGTGGCGCGCGGACCGATCTCGACAATGGCCCCGCGGGCATCGTCCAGCTCGACATAGTCGCCGACCGACACCATCCGGTCGAAGATCAGGAACAGGCCCGAGACGAACTCCTTGACCACGCCCTGAAGGCCGAGACCCAGACCAATGCCGATGGCCCCGGCAAACACCGCCAGCGACGACAGGTTGAGGCCCGCGGCCGACAGACCCATGAAAACGCCCGCGATCAGGATGCCGTAGCCGGCCATCTTCTCGAGCAGATAGAGGGCCTGGGTCGAGCGCGTGGCCTTGTGCCGCAGCCGTCGGATAGCGCGTGTCGCCGCCCAGGACAGGGCGCCGGCCAGGGTGATGATGACGGCGGCGGTGAGCAGTCCGCCCAGCGTCAGGGAGATTCCGCCCAGCCGCAGGACCGCTGCGTCCTGCAGCTCGGTAAGTTCATTGACCATGGTCCCTCAATGCCCAGCTTTGCCGTGGTGTTCCACCCCGGCTTGGCGAAACGGGTCCGACATCCCTATATCGTCCGTCCGGCCTCATCGCGGGGCGAGATGAGAGGCCGACCCCATGACCTTGACCAAGGGACCCCGTTTCCTTCCGTCGCTCAGCCTGCAGGTGCTGGCGGCGCTGGCGCTGGGCCTGATCGCCGGGGCCATCGCCCAGTCGCGCGGCCTGCCCGGCGGCGCTGAAACGGCCGCCTTCATCGGGTCTCTGGGTCAGCTGTGGCTGAATGCCCTGAAGATGACCATTGTCCCGCTGGTCTTCTCCCTGCTGGTCACGGGCATCGCCTCTATCGCCGGCGCGGCGCACGGACCGGGCCGGGCAGGCCTGCTGGCCGGACGCGCCCTCATGGTGTTTGCCATCCTGATCGTCGTGGCGACCGTCTATGCCATCGGCGCGGCCTATGGGCTGCATGCCATCTGGCCGATCGACCCCGAGGGCGGCGCACGCCTGATTGCTGGCGCACCGCCCAGCCCTGAAGGCGTCGGTCCCGGCGCCCCGTTCGGCGAGTTCCTGAAGACCCTGGCCCCGGCCAACCCGATCCGCGCTGCCGCCGAGGACGCCATCCTGGGCCTGGTCGTCTTTGCCGTCTTCTTCGGCTTTGCCGCCACCCGGCTGCCCGACCGGCTGCGCCTGCCGCTGGTGACCTTCTTCGAGGCAGTGTCCGAGACGATGATCGTCATCGTGCGTTGGGTGCTGCTGGCCGCCCCGGTCGGGGTGTTCGCCCTGGCGCTGGGGGTCGGACTGACCGCAGGGGTCGGCGCCGCCGGCACCCTGGCCCACTATGTCGCCATCGTGTCGCTGGCGACCATCGGCATCACCCTGCTCTGCTATCCGCTGGCGGTGGCGTTCGGGAAGGTCAGCCTCGCCGGCTTCGCGCGGGGTGTGGCCCCGGCCCAGGTCGTCGCCTTTTCGACCCAGTCGTCGCTGGCCAGCCTGCCGGTCATGGTCGAGCGCGCGGTGGATGCGCTGGGCGTATCGCGCCCCACGGCGGGACTGGTCCTGCCGCTGGCCGTCGCCGTGTTCCGCATCACCAGCCCGGTCGCCAATCTGGGCGTGGTCATCTATTGCGCCCATCTGTTCGGGATCGAGCCCAGCATGGGCCAGCTGGTCGCGGCGGGCCTGACGGCCGTGCTGGTCAGCATCGGCTCGGTCGGCCTGCCGGGTCAGATCAGCTTCTTCGTCTCGATCGCCCCGATCTGCATCGCCATGGGCGTGCCGCTGGAGATCCTGCCGCTGCTGCTGGCGGTCGAGGTGATCCCCGACATCTTCCGTACCGTCGGCAATGTCACCGCCGACATGGCCGTGGCACGGATCGTCGAGGACGAGGTCGGCGCTCCGGTCGAATCGGCATAGCCTGCCGGGTCAGTTGCCGGGCGGGCGACGTCCGGCTTCCAGGATCGGCATACCGGCTTCGGTCGGCAGATAGATGATCTGACGGTCGCCCTGACCGGCCGTCTCCTGAAGCATGTTGATATAGGCCCAGCGCAGGTAGTTTTCGGGCCCGCCGAGGCTTTCGGCCATAATGCGGTTCGCCTCATTCGTACCCTTGGCGCGCGCGACCTCGGCCTGGGCCGTCAGTTCGGCCGCATCCAGAAGCGCCTGGGCCTCAAGCACGCGGATGCGCCGGTTCTGGACGGCCTCTTCATAGGCCGCCTTGCCCGCCATAGTCTTGGAATAAACGTTGTAGGTCGGCATGCCGATCAGGAAGGCCGCACCCACCAGAATGATGGCCACCACCACCATGATACTGAAACCCGTGCCACGCATGTCCTGAACCCTCCGACTGAGACGCCGCAAGGCTGGGCGGACAAGGCCGTCAGGTCAAGCGGTTCCGGTCAGTTCGGGACCAGTTCGATCAGATCGAGATTGGACTCATACTGCGGCCAGGGAATGACCAGCCGCCAACGACGCGACCCGATCCGCTCCAGCACCGCCACCATATCGCGGTCAGAATTCTGGCCGTAGGAGTTGGCCGGGGGCTCGGACCCGAGGGCCATGGACCCCAGCATCACCATTTCGCGGTTGTTCTCCGGAAACAGCAGGCCGGAGGGCCGTTGCGAACCCGTCAGCTTGGAGAATTTCAGCCCCGCCGGCGTACGTTCGATCCGGCAGTCGAACCAGCCGTAGACGACATAGCCGAGGCCCCCTTCCCCGCCCTGCGAGCCCAGTTTGACGGTGCGACAGCGATAGTCGCCCTCGGGCGGGGTGACACCGCCGACCGCGGCATCGGGATCGATCAGGTCACCGACCGACGCCAGATCTCCGGACCCTTCCTGACGACGCGCCTGTTCCAGCGCCAGGCGCCAGGCCGCATCCACGCGCCCGTAGCGGTCGCGGTCATAGGTGGTGATGATGGTGCGCCAGTCCCGCAGGACCGGACCGGAACCGTCCGGTGGTGGCGGAGGCGGCGGCGGAGCATAGCTGCCCCCCGCCGAAGCGCAGGCCGACAGGATCAGGGCCGCAAGCGCGGTCAGTCCAGCCGTGCGGACGTGGCGGGCATAGGACATGGCAACTCCTTCTCGTCAGGACGGGTCCAGTGGGCCCGGGCTAGGCTCGGAGGTCAAGGCCGGAGGGTCTATTCGCCGCTGTCGGCGGTCTCGGCGGCCTTCTTGCGGGGAGCGCGGCGGCGCGCCGGCGCAGCCTCTTCCGAGGCCGTGTCCGACGGAGCCTCGGAGACGCGCGGGGTCGGGCGGGTCAGAAAGCCCGGCAGGGCGTCCGCGTCGGACGCTTCCCGGACCGGGGCATCCTCGCGCGGACGACGCGGCTTGCGGGCAGGACGGGCCGGCGCCTCGGTGTGCGCCTCGGGCGCGTCGTCAGACGGTCCGTCCGACGTTTGCGGCTCATTGTCGGCCCGATCGTCAGATACGTCCGACTCGCCCTCCTGAGAGGGCCGGCGACCGCGTTGTTCGTCCTTGCGGCGCTCCCAGCGCTCGCGACGGGTTTCGCGGCGACCGCCGGCGTCGCCCTCGCTGCGGGCCTCGCCATCACTGTCGCGGTCACGGTCGCGATCTCTGTCCCGGTCACGATCCCGGTCGCGGTCACGGTCACGGTCCCGATCATTGGCCTGAGGCTGCTGCCCCTGGGGCTGCTGCCCGGACGGATGGCCGCCGTTCGGGTTGCCGCTGTTGTTCTGCTGGCTGTTCTGATGCGCCTGCTGGGCCGCGAGGAAGGCCGCCGCCTGGGCGCCGCTCTCGTCCTCAAAGTCGATGTCGAAGCCCTGATTGGACAGTTCACGCTGGGCGATTTCGGACACCGGCCGCTGCGGCTGCAGGGCCCTCAGCACCCGGAAATAGTGCTCGGCGTGCTGCAGATAGTTCTCGGCGAGCACCCGGTCGCCGGCTGAGGCCGCATCGCGCGCCAGCTGCATGTAGCGCTCGTAGACGGTCTGGGCATTGCCGCGGACCTTGATGTTCTCAGGGCCCTGAGAGTCCCACGACCGGTTCGGGTTGGCGCTGTTGGCATTGTTGCCACCGGGCTTCCTGTTGCGGCCGCGCTGGCGCTTCATGCCCTTGAAATCTCTCATAGACTCTACCGTTCCGGGAGGGTGGCCGACACAGGTGACTGTCGAGGCCGGGTTCTGTTTCGTCTGTCCGTGGTTCGGGAGGAATCCCGCCATCAATGTCATCGGAAGCCGTTGTCACCCGCGCGGTCCACCCGGGCCCATGTCAGGGATCGGGTCGTCGCGCATGCCGCTCGCCTGTCAGTTGGCCCGAAAGGGCGCACGGAGATGCGATTGGTGGGAGACAGACAAGACTTAGCGCGCCTTGACCGGCATTCCAAGGGTCTTTTTCCGCCGCCCCGCGACTGGCCGAACCTCAGGAAACGAGGGACATGTCCGGGGCCTGGGCGCGCGGGTCCGGACCATTGGTCACCACCCGGCTGCGGTTGGCCAGATCCAGCACGACCTTCACATCTTCGAACCCGCCCTCGTCGAACAGGGCCTTGACCGCATCGCCCTGGTCCCAGCCGATTTCGACCGCAAAGATCCCGTCCGGCTTCATCACCCGGCGGATCTCGGGCACCAGCTGACGATAGGCCTCAAGGCCGTCCGGCCCGCCGTCCAGCGCTAGGTGCGGGTCGTGGTCACGCACCTCCGGGTCGAGCCCGGCGATGTCGGCGGTCGGGATATAGGGCGGGTTCGACACCACGAGGTCGAAACTCTGGTCTTCAAACCCGGTGGCCCACTCGGTCCTGAGGAAAGCCGCACGTCCCTCCAGTCCGAGGCTGGCGGCATTGTCGCGCGCCACGGCCAGCGCCTCGCTGGAGATGTCGGTGCCGACGCCGGTCGCCCCGGACCGCTCCGCCAGAAAGGCCAGCAGGATGGCCCCGGAGCCGGTCCCGAGATCCGCAATCTGGAACGCCTGATGCGGGGCGAATGCGGCCAGCCCCACGTCCAGGAGCGTCTCGGTGTCCGGGCGCGGGCTCAGCACATCGGGCGTCACATTGAGCATGATCTTCCAGAAGCCCTTGCGGCCGAGGATGCGCGAGACGGGCTCGCGCTTCAGTCGGCGGTCGACCATGGCCTCATAGGCGGCAGCCTGCTCGGCCGTCACGGTCCGGTAGGGGTCGGTCAGGATGTCGAGGCGGCTGACGTCGCAGGCCGCTTCCAGCAGCAGGCGGGAGTCGATCGACGGGCTGTCGATGCGTCCGGCCTTCAGACGGGTCTGGGCGGTCTTCCAGGTGGTGAGCAGGGTGGGTGTATCGGACATGGGCGTTGATTGGGGGGCGCGGCCGGAAAATTCAAGCGGAACGGCGGGTCAGCTTGGCCGTTAGGGGGCGATGGCGTCACGGTCCCCCAAACCTCTCCGCACCGACGGCATTCTGGTCGGTCTGGCGGCGGCCCTTTTCGGGGGCCTCGCCGCAGGGGCGGGGGCCGCCCATCTCTTGCATCGCAAGGGCCACAAGGTGGGCGTCGATCTGCGCCGCTATCGCCCGGAACCCGCCAAGGCGAATCCCCCGACGCCCGAGGACTATGAAGCCCGTGAGCCCGGCCGGGGGCGGACCGCCCGGCGCCCCCGCCACATTCCCCGCAAGGGCTGGACCGACATCCTGTGGCGCACCGGTGCCAGCTATTTCGGCGACCGCGTAGGGTTCGTCTCAGGCGGCGTGACCTTCTTCATGCTGCTGGCGCTCTTCCCCACGCTGGCGACCTTCGTGACCATCTATGGCCTGTTCGCCGACCCCGAGGATGCCTGGGGACGGCTGCGCTTCCTCTACTCCGTCCTTCCGTCCGGCGTGGCGCAATTTATCGGGGGCGAGATGCAGAGGCTGGCCGAAGATTCCCGTCCCCGCCTGACCCTGACACTGATCGGCACTCTGGCCCTGTCTCTGTGGGTGGCAAACAACGGCATCAAGACGCTCTTCTACGGCCTGAACATCGCCTATCACGAGGTCGAGCGGCGCAATCTGGTCACGTACAACCTGCTCTGCATGGGGTTCACCCTCGCCGGGCTGGGGGCTTTGCTGCTGACCGCCCTGCTGGTGGTCGGTGTGCCGATCGTGCTGGGTCCGTTGGGCCTTGTTTCTCATCTGGAGCCACTCGCCCCCCTGCGCTGGGGGGTGCTTTACGCGGTCTATATCGTCGCCCTCACCCTGATCTATCGCTACGGCCCCTGCCGCACCCCGGCACACTGGCACTGGCTGACCCCCGGGGCGGTCGTCGCAGCGACCCTCAGTCTCGGCCTGTCGGCGGTGTTCAGCTGGTATCTGCAGACGTTTGTCCGGACCGACAGTTTCGGACCGTTGGCGGCGATGATGGGTTTCCTGCTGTGGACCTGGCTGACGGTGCAGATCATTCTGATGGGCGCCGAGCTGAACGCCGAGATCGAGCACCAGACGGCGGTCGACACAACTGTGGGCCCTCCGGCACCGCTCGGCGAGCGCGGCGCGGCGGTCGCCGACAGCGTCGGGGCCAGGCGCGGCAGCCCGGCCGCCCTGACCTTCACGCTCAAACATGCCGAAGCGATCTCCGACCGACTGCTGCGCCGGCGCAATCGCAAGCGCGCCCGAAAGAGCTAGACCTCAGGCCGAGCGGGCGCGGATGGGGGCGGCGCCGTCGGAGAGGGACTCGTTCAGATAGACCTCGGCTTCCTGCGCCGGCAGGGCCGGAGCATAGCCGAAGCCTTGACCATAATGGCAGTTGTCCTGCAGCAGCAGGGCCGCCAGTCCGGCGTTCTCGACACCCTCCGCCACGACCTCCAGCGACAGGTCACGCCCAAGATTGACGACCGACCGCACGATCTTGGCCGAGCCCTCGTCGCGATCCATGGTCAGCACGAAATAGCGGTCGATCTTGAGCGTATCGAACGGCAGGCGCGCCAGATAGCTGAGCGACGAAAAGCCGGTGCCGAAATCGTCCAGCGCCAGCGAGGCCCCGACCTCCTTCAGGCGCGCCAGCACAACCGCCGCACTGGCGGTGTCGCGCATGATGTCGCCTTCGGTGACTTCCAGTTTCAGCGCCCCGCGCGGCAGGCCGGTCTCCTCGATGATCCGGGCCACGTCCTCGACCAGATTGGGACGCTCGATCTCGCCGACCGACAGGTTGACGCTGCAGAACAGCTTGCCGGCCATCGGGTGGCGCTTCAGCCATTCGGCCAGCTGACGCGCGGCCTGGGTCATCATCAGCAGACCCAGTTCGTTCATCAGCCCCATTTCATCGGTCAGGGTCAGGAATTCGTCGGGCGGGACCAGACCCCGCTTGGGGTGGCGCCAGCGGCACAGGGCTTCAAACCCGGCCACGGCCCCGGTCTTGAGATTGACGATGGGCTGGTAGAAGGGCTCGATCTCGCCCCGCACGAAGGCATTGCGCAGGTCGGATTCCAGCGCCAGCCGCGACAGGCTGTCGCTTTCGAGCGCCCGGCCATAGGCGGCCGCGCCGCCGCGACCGGCGGACTTGGCCTGTTCAACCGCCAGCTCGACCCGGCGCAGCAGTTCACCGGGGTCCGAGGCATCGGGCCCGCCTTCGGCGGTCACAGCCCCGATCGAGACGGTGGGATAGATGTCAAAGCCCGCGACCCGCAGCGGCTGCTCCAGCGCCTGACGCAGGCGGCCCGGCACATGGCCGGTGCCCTTGCGCACCAGCACGGCAAACTCGTCCTCGCCAATCCGGGCTGGAAGATCGTCACCCGAGAAGGCGGCGGCGAGGCGCGATCCGAGGGCGGACAGTACCCGGTCTACCCGCTCATGGCCCAAAGCCTCGTTCAGGCGACGCAGGCGATCCACATCGGCGACCACCAGTTCATAGTCGCCCGGTCGGGTCAGCGTCTCGCCCACGCGCGCGAGGAAGGAGCGCCGGTCCAGCAGCCCGGTCAGCGGATCCCGGTCCGATCCGGCAAAGGTCGTCTCCAGCGCCACCACGCCCGCGGCCCGCAGACCATCCTCCAGCCAGACCCCGCGCCACAGACAGGTCGGATGATCCCGCATGCGAAGGCGCACGGCGATTTCGGTGCCTTCGGCCTGGGGCTTGAGAAGGGCCTCGGCCAGCGCGCGATCCTGCGGCATGGCGACGGCGGCAAAGGCGGCTCCGGAACATTCGGGGGCCAGCGGACCCAGTCCCAGCGGACGGCTGGCTCCGCTCACGCGCAGACTGTCCTCGGACGGGGTCCAGACCCACAGGGCCGAGTCAGCCGCTGCCAGCGCCTCGATGGCCATCGAGGCATCCCAGGCCAGGGCTGACTGCCGTGTACTCACCCGCCTGAACGATCCTCACCCCGCGCCTCGGCGGCGCCACCCTCGTGCCGGTCATCGACACGTCCGAACAGAAGATGGTCTGCCCATGCGCCGTTAATTTTGAGATAAGCCCGCGCCATTCCCTCGGACTCAAACCCTGCTTTTTCAAGCACACGGCGAGAGGCGACGTTCCACGGCACGCAGGCGGCCTCGACCCGGTGCAGCTTCAGGGTGTCGAAGGCGAAGGCGACCATCCCACGGACGGCGGCCGTACAATAGCCCTTGCCGGCATGGGGCTGGCCGATCCAGTAGCCGAGCGTTCCGGCCTCACTGACCCCCCGACGTATGTGGGACAGGGTGACGGCCCCGGCCAGTTGGCCGGTCCCGGCCTCAAACACAAAGAACGGCCAGGCCGTGCCCAGATCCATCTCACGCCCGTACAGGGCCAGACGCCGACGAAAGGCGGGTCGGGTCAGGTCATCCTCGGGCCAGGCGGGCTCAAATGGCGCCAGATAGGCCTGTGACGCGGCCCGGAGGGTGGCCCAGGCTTCATAGTCAGCCGGTCGGGGCGGACGCAGCACAACCCCTTCCGACTGAAGCGTCGGGCCAGACCGCTCGCTGATCCAGTCCAGAATGGCCATCGCTCAGGCTTAACCTGTCAGGGCGCGCTCGAACAGCAGGCCCGCCGACAGACCGGCCTTCGGTCCGAGCACCGCCGTGGCCGTCAGGCCGGGCGCCAGGCAGCTTGCCAGGGCCTGCTGCACATCCTCGCGGCTCTGGGACATAACCTCGTCGACCATGGCGTCGCTGCTGACCGGATGGCCGAAGATCAGCGACTGGGTCGCCAGTCGGCCGGCGCGCGCGACGGGGCTTTCGTCGGCCATGCGGATGCCGGCCCGGGCGACGGCGCGGGCGCGGTCGAGTTCGCGATCGGTCGGACCGTCGGTCACCAGCGCCCGGATCGTCTCGCCACAGACCTGGGCCAGTTCAGCCGCCCGGTCGGCAGCTGAGCCCGCGTACAGGCCCAGCAGGCCGCAGTCGGCATAGCTCTCGTGGTAGGCATCGATGGCATAGGCCAGTCCGCGCTCTTCCCGCGCCGTCTGGAACAGGCGCGAGGCCATGCCGCCCCCGAGAATCTCCACACCCAGACGCAGAGCGGGCCGGCGCGGATCGGTGTGGCTGAGACCCGGCAGCAGGAAGACCAGATTCGCCTGCTCGATCCGGCGGGCCAGACGGGCCTCACCGCCCATGAATGTCCCGGACGGCACAGGCGACGCCGCGCGGGCGGCGCCTTCCGAAAAGCCGCGCTCGACAAGGGCCAGAAGCTGCGCCTCATCGACAGCTCCGGATACGGACACCACGATCCGGTCTGGCCGGCACATGTCGGCCCGGAAGGCCCGGATGGCCGCGCGGTCGATCGGCGCCAGCGTCTCGACCTGACCAAGGATGGCGCGGCCCAGAGGCTGACCGTCGAAGGCCCTGGCCTGCGCCATTTCGAAGACGTGGTCGTCAGGGGTGTCGAAGGCCTCGGCGATTTCCTGGGCCACGACATCCTTCTCGCGCTCGACCTCCTCCGGATCGAACACCGGATGGAAGATCAGGTCGGATATCACCTGAAGCGCGGTCTCCAGCCCGTCGGCCATGGCGCGGACCTCGAAGACGGTCCGCTCATAGCCGGTCGAGGCATTGATCGAGCCGCCCCCCGCCTCGATCCGCTCGACGATCTCGCGGGCCGACATGTCGCCGGCGCCCTTGAACACCATATGCTCAAGGAAATGGGACCAGCCGGAATGCTCCGGGCTCTCGTGACGGGCGCCGGCGGCAATCGCCACGCAGACGGCCACGGTCTGCAAACCGGGAATCGGATCGCAGACGACGCGGACGCCGTTCGGCAGAGTGTGGGATCGCAGGGTCAGGACTTCAGCTTCCGGCGGAGCAGGGCGATGTAGAATCCGGCCAGCGCAAGCGCCAGGCCGAACCAGGTCAGGGCATAGCCCAGATGGTTATTTGAAAACGTGGCGGGAGGGGCCGAGGGAGTGAGCGCCTCCCACTCGGGGTTGGATGAGGTCAGGGCGAACAGCATCGGTGTGGCGGCCCATTTGCGAACGCCCAGCGCACGGGCCATTCCGCGCTGATCGCGCCAGAAGAATCGGCGACCGTCGGCGGACAGGGCCATCGTCGGACGTTCCGGAGGATTGCGCAGTTCGGCGATGATACGGACGGGCTCCTGCGAGGGCCGGACAGGCGGGCGGGCCGAGATCGTGTCGGAGACAAAGCCCCGGTCGACGAGGGCCACAAAAGGCTTGTTCGGCAGGGGACAGGGCGAAACGAGGCGGACTCCCGGTTGGCCGTCCTCGATCGTCTGGAGCTCCACGAAGGGCGCCGTCGCCAGGCCGGGACAGTCGACCACGACCTTTCGGAACTCCTCGCTCGGGCGATAGACATCCATGATCGGAACCGGCGGCAGGTCGGCGGCGGCTTCGGCCCGGGCGATCAGGCCCTGCTTCCACTGCAGGCGCTGCACCTGCCACATGCCCAGCGACACCAGCAGGATGAAAGCCAGAAGCGAGACGATGGTGAGGACCCAGGGAAAACGGGCGGCCTTCGGATCAGACATGGGGCGCGGCTCCATGGTGGCGGTCGCGGATCTGCAGGGCAATCATCAGCCCCTTGCCCGGTCGCATCAAGCCGAAGGACAGGGCGAGGACCAGCGGTACGGCCACGATCAGCAGCACCCACAGCGGGGGTGCAAAGGCGATCTGCAGGCCCAGCGCCAGAAACGCCGAAATGCCTCCCGAAATCTGCATGATGAAGACGGACGCCCCGTCGCCGGTGTTCAACCCGGTGAAGTCGGTGCCACAGACCGCACAGGAGTCCACGACCTTGAGGAAGCCGGCGAACAGCTTGCCCTCGCCGCAGGCCGGACACCGGCAAAGCAGACCGGCGCGGACCGGGTTGATCCGCCCAACCCCCTCAAGAAAAGAGGCGCGGGACTGTTCGTCCCGCGCCGGCTTTAGATCGATCCCTGTGGGCCCGTCGATCACCCGAAGATGACGTAGACGAAGGCGAACAGGAACAGCCACACCACATCGACGAAGTGCCAGTACCAGGCTGCGGCCTCGAAGCCGAAATGCTTCTTGGGCGACATCTGGCCAGCCATCAGACGCAGCAGGCAGACGGTCAGGAACAGGGTGCCGATCAGCACGTGGAACCCGTGGAAGCCGGTCGCCATGAAGAAGATCGACCCGTACAGGCCCGAGTTCACGGCCTCTTCGTTGAAGAACAGGTTCTCGTGGATGATGTGGTAATATTCGTACGCCTGAACGCCGGTGAACAGCACCCCCAGCAAAACCGTGATCAGCAGGCCCAGCTTGGCGCCCTTGCGGTCACCGACCTGCAGCGCGTGGTGCGCCCAGGTGACCGTCGTGCCGCTCAGCAGCAGGATGACGGTGTTCAGCAGCGGCAGTTGCCATGCGTCCAGGGTCTCGATGCCCTTGGGCGGCCACAGGGTCGTTCCGTCAGCATTGGTCCAGGCGGTCGCCGTGTCGGTCCAGAAGCTGATCGCCGGAATGTGGGCGCGGGCCTCGTTGTAGACGGACATTTCGAAGAACATCCAGAAGAAGGCCGCGAAGAACATGATCTCCGACGCGATGAACAGCACCATGCCGTAGCGCAGGCCGATCGAGACGACCGGCGTGTGGTCGCCCTGGCGGCTTTCCTTGATGATGTCGCTCCACCAGCCGAACATGGAATAGAGCACGCCGGCCAGACCGGCGAAGAACAGCCACTGGGTGCCGGCCTCGAGGCCGAAGACGCCCTTCATCCAGGCGACGGCGCCCACCATCATCACCGTGACGGCGATCGAGGAGACCAGCGGCCACGGGCTGGGATTGACCAGGTGATAGTCGTGATGAGGAGCGGCGTGCGCGTCAGCCATTCTGGGGTCTCTTGCTCTCGGATAGACTCGTGATTGGCCCTATAGCGCTCACGATCCCGACGCGCCAGAGTTTGCCGTCACCGAAGCGACGTCAAAATCCTTCGTCGGGTAGAACGTGTAGCTGAGCGTGATCTGGGTCACGCCCCGGCC
>JAHJYN010000275.1 GCA_018826885.1 Alphaproteobacteria bacterium
GCAGCCACAAAACGGGCGCGCGGCATCCAGTTCGAGGACCTGAAGTCCGAAAGCCCCGAACCGGCGCGGCTGATCACCGGGGTCAGCGAGTTCGACCGGGTCTGCGGGGGTGGGCTGGTGCCCGGCTCGGCCCTGCTGATCAGCGGCGATCCGGGCGTCGGCAAGTCGACCCTGCTGCTCGAGGTCTGCGCCCGCGCGGCGCTGAAGGGAGCCAAGGTCGCCTATCTGTCGGGCGAGGAGGCGGTGGAACAGATCCGCTCGCGGGCCCGACGCATGGGCCTGTCCCAGGCGGATGTGGCGCTGGCCTCAGCCACGGCGCTGCGTGAAATCGTTGCGACCCTGAAGCGCGAGGCCTTCGATCTGGTGGTCATCGATTCCATCCAGACCCTGTGGTCCGATGTGCACGAGGCCGGGCCCGGCTCGATCGTTCAGGTCCGGGCTTGCGCCTCCGAACTGGTGCGGCTGGCCAAGGCCGGCGGTCCCGCCATGATCCTGGTCGGCCATGTCACCAAGGACGGTCAGGTCGCCGGCCCCCGTGTGGTCGAGCACATGGTCGATGCGGTCCTGAACTTTGAGGGCGAGCGCGGCTATCCCTTCCGCGTCCTCCGCGCGGGCAAGAACCGCTTTGGCGCGACCGACGAGATCGGCGTGTTCGAGATGGGCGACACCGGCCTGCGCGAGGTCACCAACCCTTCCGCCCTGTTCCTGGGCGACCAGAATGGTGACCGCGCCGAGCGTGAGCCTGGCACCGCCGTGTTCGCGGGAATTGAGGGGTCCCGCCCCGTGCTGGTCGAGATACAGGCCCTCTCGGCGCCCTCCGCCTATGGCACGCCGCGCCGCGCGGTCGTGGGCTGGGACTCGGGCCGGCTGGCCATGGTTCTGGCGGTGCTGGAGTCGCGCTGCGGCCTCGGCTTTGGCGACCGCGACATCTATCTGAATGTGGCCGGCGGGCTGAAGATCAATGAGCCTGCGGCCGACCTGGCCGCCGCGGCCGCCCTGATCAGTTCGGTCTGCGATGTGCCCCTGCCCAAGGGCTGTGTGGTGTTCGGCGAGATCGGCCTGTCGGGCGAGGTCCGCGCCGTCGGACGGGCCGAGGCCCGCCTGCGGGAGGCCATGAAGCTGGGCTTTGACAAGGCGCTCTGCCCCCCGCTCAGCCACGAGCCGACCGACATCGCCGCCACCTCCCTCAGCCGTCTGGCCGAAGCGGTCGAACGAATCTCGCAAAACCGGTATTAGACGCTTGTCTCCTCCCTGTTCGCGCAGCGAATGGGGAGGTGGATCGGCGGCGCAGCCGACGAGACGGAGGGGTTGTATGACGAGCACGAGCAAGTCAGTGGGGCGGAAAGAGCCCCTCCACCGCTTCGCGGTCCCCCTCCCCATTTGCAATGGGGCGGAGACGCTATGACCGCCTGGGACGTCTTTTCCGTACTGATCCTTCTGGCGTCCGGCGCGGCGGGCTGGATTCGCGGGGGCACGCGGGAGCTGCTGACCCTGCTCAGCTTTGTGCTGGCGGCCTTCGTCGCCCTGATCGCCCTGCCGCTGTCTGCCCCGGTCGGCAAGGCTCTGATCGATCCGGACTGGGCGGGCACCCTCATGGCCGCCCTGGCGACCTTCCTGCTGGTCTATTTCGGGGTCCGCATCTTCGGTTCAACCCTGTCCCGCCGGGCGCAGGCCCATCCGCATCTGGGCGGGATCGACCGGGTATTCGGCATCGTTGTCGGCCTGACGCGCGCCCTCGTCCTGCTGGGCGCCATCCATCTGGTCGTGGTCGCCGCCATGCCGGGCGAACGCACGCCCCGCTGGCTGGGCGAGGCCAGTCTCTATTCCGTCAGTGCCGGTGCGGCGCGGGCCATCCAGTTCGTTCTTCCGGGCATCGGACGCGGGGCCGACGCCCTCGCCCCCGTCGTCGATTCCTCCGTACGCCAAGGGTTTTCCGGCGACGATGCCTTGCCGAAAACACAAACAGGGCCTAACTCGCCCGACACCGCCCGCTAGTTGTTTCCCCCCAGGTCATCGGAGCCGCCGACGATGTCCCACCGCCTCGCCGATCCTGTCGTCCACCACTGGCCCGAGCGCGAGAGCGACGACGACCAGCTGCGTCTGGAGTGTGGCGTCTGCGGCGTCTGGGGCGCCCCCGGGAACGAAGCCTCCTCCATCGTCGCGCTCGGTCTGCACGCCCTGCAGCATCGCGGGCAGGAAGCCTGCGGCATCGCCAGCGTCGCGGATACCCATTTCCATACCGAGCGCCACGTCGGGCTGGTGGGCGAGGCCTTCGGCAGCACGGACCTGACCGGCCGGCTGCCCGGCAGCGCCTCGGTCGGTCACACCCGCTATTCGACCTCGGGCGGCAGCTTCCTGCGCAACATCCAGCCCATGTTCGCCGATCTGGATACCGGCGGCATCGCCGTCGCCCATAACGGCAATCTGACCAACTTCCTGTTCCTGCGGAACCAGCTGGTCGCCGAGGGCGCGATCTTCCAGTCGACCTCGGACTCCGAAGTCATCCTCCACCTCATCGCCCGCAGCCGGAAGGCCCGGGTGGTGGATCGCTTTATCGACGCCCTGGCCCGGATCGAGGGCGGCTATGCCCTGGTCGCCCAGACGCCCAAGAAGATGATCGGCGCGCGCGACCCGCTGGGCATCCGTCCTCTGGTGCTGGGCCGCCTCGGCGACGCCTGGGTGCTGGCCTCCGAGACCTGCGCGCTCGACACCATGGGCGCAGTCTTCGTGCGCGATGTCGAGCATGGCGAGGTCGTCGTGATCGACGAACACGGCCTGCGCTCGCTCAAGCCGTTCCCGGCACGCGCCGCCCGGCCGTGCCTGTTCGAATATGTCTATTTCGCCCGCCCCGACAGCGTGGTGAACGGCCGCTCGGTATATGAGGTGCGCAAGCGTATGGGCCAGGGCCTGGCGCAAGAGCATGCCGTCGAGGCCGACGTCGTGGTGCCGGTGCCCGACTCGGGCGTGCCGGCCGCGCTCGGCTATTCACAGGCCAGCGGCATTCCCTATGAAATGGGCATCATCCGCAGCCACTATCTGGGGCGGACCTTCATCCAGCCCAGCCAGGGCGCCCGGCAAAAGGGCGTGCGCATGAAGCATAGCCCCAACCGTTCGGTCCTTGAGGGCAAGCGCGTGGTGCTGATCGACGATTCGATCGTGCGCGGCACGACCTCGGTCAAACTGGTCCGAGCGGTGCGGGCCGCGGGTGCTTCCGAGGTGCACCTGCGCTCGGCCAGCCCACCGATCCTCTATCCCGACTTTTACGGCATCGACATGCCCGAGCGTGATCAATTGCTGGCGGCCAACAAGACACTCGAGGAAATGCGCGCTCACCTCGAGGTCGACAGCCTCGGCTTCCTGTCGGTCGATGGTCTCTATGCCGCGATGGAAGCCGGTCCGCGCGATCCGGCCAATCCCCAGTTCACCGACCACTATTTCACGGGTGACTATCCGACGCGCCTGCTCGACCGCGAGATCGCGGAGGGCGGCCGCGATGCCTCCCCGCGTCAGCTGTCCCTGCTGGTCAGCGCCTGATCCATGGTTGAGGCCCCTGTGCTGAAAGACCGTATCGCCCTGGTCACGGGCGCCTCGCGCGGCATCGGCTATGAAGCCGCCCTCGGGCTCGCCAACGCCGGCGCGCACGTCGTGGCCACAGCCCGCACCCAGGGCGGTCTGGAAGAGCTGGACGACGCCATCTTTGCCGCCACCGGCCAGCACGCCACCTTGATCCCGTTCGATCTGGTCGACGGCGGCGCCATCGACCGGCTGGGCGGCGCGCTTTACGAGCGGTTCGGACGGCTGGACATCTGGGTCAACACCGCCGCCACCATGGGGGCCGAGGGCCTGACCCCGGTCGCCCACGCCGACCCGCGCCAGTTCGCCAAGATCGAAAAGGTCAATCTGACCGCCGTCTACCGCCTGATCCGCTCGCTTGAGCCGCTGCTGCGGGCCTCGGACGCCGGTCGGGCCATCCATCTGAC
>JAHJYN010000276.1 GCA_018826885.1 Alphaproteobacteria bacterium
CTGCTTTGGGAGCAGAGGGTCGGAGGTTCGAATCCTCTCGCCCCGACCAAGGGCCGGGCGGCTGGACCGCCGGGGCGACCCTCGCTAAACGAGGGGCAGCGCGGGGCGAGGGCCCCTTTGAGGCGAACGAGACGGACATGTTGGCGCGTATCTACAGACCGGCGAAAACCGCCATGCAGTCGGGTAAGGCCAAGACGGCCGCCTGGATCCTCGAGTTCATGCCGGCGTCCGCGCGTTTCATCGATCCGCTGATGGGCTGGACCGGCTCGACCGACATGAAGGGCCAGGTACGCCTGACCTTCGACACCCGGGACGAGGCCGTCGCCTATGCCGAGCGCCACGGGATCGCCTTCCGTCTGCAGGAGCCGCACGAGGCGCCGCTGATCCTCAAGGCCTATGCCGACAATTTCGCCACCCACCGCAAACAGCCCTGGACGCACTGAGCGTCCACCGGACTGACCGCGACCCGGGCGCCCTTAGCTCAGCTGGATAGAGCACCCGCCTTCTAAGCGGACGGTCGCAGGTTCGAATCCTGCAGGGCGCGCCACGGTTTCAGTCCTTACGATGGGCTGGCTATTTCAGGGACCGTCCTCAGTCGACCTTGAGTAGACTGGACCAGTTTACCGTGGGCGCGATGGTGCCACAGGAGCAATTGGACGGACGCCCTCGGGAAGAGTGCTGACAGGGGATGCTGTTCCTTCGAGAAAGTCGAGCACTGTTTCGAATTCCGGAACCGGAGAGACCCCTGCTGCAGCGTCCTCGCAAACCTGATCTAACGGAATGTCCGCAGTTAACTCGCCCCATCGAGATTTGGTGAGGTCTGTCGTGCTGAAAATAATGCCGTCCTTGTTGTATTTATGGTCAGCATTATTCTTCATCCGGCCCGTGCGGCAGTTATAAAATATGTCAAACGCGTGAACACTCGGCGAGCGTTTCCTTATCAACAGGCGGGTAGACAGAATTTCCCCTTCACGTGATCGATAGCTCACGTCTTCGGCAAATGTGTAAAAATTGTCCCCGGCCAGAACGTCGATCCCGACGTAGGCCGAACGCGTCATCTGGCCGCTTCCGTCTGGGGCCGGCTGACACGCAGCGACGGTCCAGAGTGCCAAGCATAACAGCGTGCCCCATCGGGCGGTGCGGCAACTGTGCCTGGCGGCAAATTTGACGTGAGAGCCCGGGTCCGGGCGTTTCGTAAGTCCTGCCGTTCGAATCAAGCTGTTCCCTCGTTTGCAGTTTTCGTCCGGGCTTGCGAGGGGGCGAGCAGGCCGAGGTCGAGCCGGCCACCATGATCGCGCCGATTACTGCTGTCGTAGCGCCTGCCTTCATGAGGCCGAGGATCGCACTGCAATCCAGGGCACGCAATGCGGGCGGCCTGACTCCCGCCTTTCCTCGCCCGGGCGGTTGCGAAGCGGGGGCGGATGCCGTCTATAAGGCGGTCATGACGATCCTTACGCCGTCACGCTTTCATCGCCTGCTTGCCGCAGGGACCGCACTCGCGGCGGCGCTCGTCCTCGCGGCCTGCGGGGGCAATGATGACAAGAAGACCGCCACGCCGGATGACGATCTGGCCGGTCTGCCGCCGGTCGAGGCGACCGCGCCCGGCACCATAGGTCCGACCCTCGCGGCCGTGCGTCGGCGGGGTCGTCTGAACTGCGGCGTGCACGAGGGTCTGGTCGGCTTTGCCTATACCGACAACCGGGGCCAATGGCGCGGCTTCGACGTCGACTTCTGCCGGGCCATGGCGGCCGCGATTTTCAACGATCCGGACGCGGTGCGATTCGTGCCCCTGACCACCGCCCAGCGGTTTGAGGCCCTGCGCGAGGGCCGGGTCGATGTGGTGTGGCGCAACACCAGTTGGACCATGGACCGGGATGTGACCGAGGATGTCTCCTTCGCCGGCACCAACTATTACGACGGTCAGGGCTTCATGGTCCGGCGCGCGCTCAATCTGGGCAGCGCCGCAGAGCTGAACGGCGCCCGGATCTGCGTTCAGGCCGAGTCGACCTCGCAGTTGAACCTGGCCGACTATTTCCGTCTGCGCGGACTCGAGTATGAGGCCGTTGTGGTGGCCACCGAGGAAGAGGCCCGTCGTGCCTATGGGGAGGAGCGTTGCGATGCCTTCACCGCCGACGTCTCGGCATTGGCCGCCGCCCGCACGACCCTGGCCAATCCCGAGCAGCACGCCATCCTGCCTGATGTGATCTCCAAGGAACCGCTGGGGCCCATCGTGCGTCGCGACGATCCGCACTGGACCCGGGTGGTGCGCTGGACTCTCAATGCCCTGATCCTCGCTGAGGAATACGGTCTTACGCGCGAGACCGTTGCCGATCAGGTCGAACAGGCTCGCGACCCGCGCGTTCGTCGCCTGCTGGGCGTCGAAGGCAAGTTCGGCACGCGGCTCGGCCTGTCGGACCGCTGGGCCTATCAGGCGATTTCGGCGGTCGGCAGCTACGGTGAGATCTTCGCCCGTAATCTCGGGTCGGACTCGGCGCTCGACCTCGCCCGCGGCCTGAATGCACAGTGGAATGGAACGCCGGGCGGGCTGATCTACGGCCTGCCGATCCGATAGACCGGCTGGGGACTGCACTGGCGATCCGGTGTCGCAGTCGATAACGTGTGCAGGTAGTGCCGGGACACAGCCCGAGCGTATCAAGACGGGAAGTCCATGACTGACGACAGCCACACTGCCGCCGGGGAACGCGTGCGCGGCCCTCTCTATCGCTACTGGTTCGGCGTCAAGCTGTGGAAACGGATTCTCGCGGCCCTCCTGCTGGGGGCGATCGCTGGTCTGCTCTGGGGTGAGGGTGCGGTCCAGATCAAATGGATCGGCGACCTGTTCGTGCGCCTGATCCAGATGATCGTCATCCCCCTGGTGTTCGCCACCATCGTCTCGGGCGTGCTCAGCCTGCAGGACCCGAAGCGACTGGGTTCCCTGGGGCTGAAGACCCTGTTCCTGTACATTCTGACGACCACCTTCGCGATCATCATCGGTCTGATCCTCGGCGCCCTGGTCCAGCCCGGCCTCGGCGTGGACTTCGCGGGCGCCGTACCGCGCGAGCTGGAGGCGGCCCAGCCGTTTGCTGGCTTGCTGGAATCCATCGTCCCGACCAATCCGATTGGCGCCCTGGCCGAGGGCCAGGTGCTGTCGGTGATCTTCTTCGCCCTGATCTTCGGGGCCGGCCTGCTGACCGCCGGGGCCAAGGGCGAGCCGCTGGCTGGCGCCTTCCACGCCGGGGCCGAGGCCATGCTGCGAGTGGTCAATTTCGTCATGGAGATCGCGCCGTTCGGCGTCTTCGCCCTGATCGCCTGGGTGATGGGCACGACCGGTCCAGCGACCTTCGTCAACGTCGCCCTCCTGGCCTTCTGCGTGATCAGTGGCTGCCTCCTGCAGGTGCTGATCGTTCACGGCGGCCTGATCAAACTGCTGGCGCGACTGCCGGCCCTGCCGTTCTTCCGCGGTGTGACGGACGCAGGTCTGGTGGCCTTCTCGACCTCTTCGTCCTCCGCGACCCTGCCGGTGTCGATGGCGGTGGCCGAGGCCAATCTGGGTATCAAGAAGCCGGTCTTCTCGACCGTGCTACCGCTGGGCGTGACTATTTCGATGGACGGTACGGCGCTCTATATCGCCCTGCTGGCCTCGTTCGCCGCCCAGGCCTTCGGCATTGACCTGTCGATGGCCGACTATGCCCTGATCGCCCTGACGACGGTGCTTGTCTCGATCGGTACCGCGCCGGTGCCGTCGGCCTCGCTGTTCATGCTGGCGGCCGTGTTGCAGGTCATCGGGGTCAGCCCCGCCCAGACGGCGCTGATGGTCGGCTTCATCCTGCCGTTCGACCGTATCCTCGACATGACCCGCACCGTGGCCAATGTCATCAGCGACCTCGCCGTGGCGACTATCGTCGGCCGCTGGGAGAAGGAAATCGACATCGAGTCCTACACGGCGCCGCCGATCAAATAGGGATCGATCCGCCGGCGCCGCCGGTCCTGTTCCGGTGCGAAAATCTCCCCTCGACGAAGGCCGTGGCGGTGGCGCACAATGGTGCGTTCGGTCGCGCGATCTGGTCGTTGCCCGCCGAGACGATGACGATATCGGCCGCGGCCGGGGGGACCTGTGGAACAGACAAAACGTGGCGGCGTGCCGCTCTATCTCTGGATGCTGCTCGGCTTTGCCGTCGGCCTGGGCGGCGGCCTGTATGTCAATCTGAATGATCTGGTGGTCATTCCGTGGGTCATGGAGCTGATTCAGGCGGTCGGTCAGATCTTCCTGCGCCTGCTGTTCATGCTGGTGATTCCGCTGCTGTTCGCGGCGCTGGCCGTCGGCGTGGCCGAGATGGGCGATCTCAAGTCGCTGGGCCGGGTCGGGTTCAAGACGCTCGCCTTTACCATCATGGTCTCGGCGATAGCGGTCGCGATCGGCCTCGGCATGGTCAACTATTTCCAGCCCGGCGTGGGCGTCGACCCGGCGCTGGCGGCCCAGCTTCTGGAGGACGGCCGCGATGGCGCCGCCGCCATCGTCGGCAATGCCCCGCAGAGCATCGAGGCCGGTCAGTTCTTCCTCGACATGATCCCGTCGAACGTGGTCACGGCGGCCGCCGACAACCAGATCCTGCCGGTCATGGTGTTCGCCCTGATCTTCGGCATCGGCATGGTCATGGCCAAATCGAAAGCCACGGACGCGCTTCAGGAGACCCTGCAGGGGCTGCTGGAAGTGATGATGAAGCTGATCAATGCCGTCATCAAACTGGCCCCGATCGCCATCGCCGCCCTGATGTTCAACCTGGCCGCCGTGTTCGGCTGGGACCTGCTGATCCGCCTCGGCGCCTATGCGGGGGTCGCCGTCGGCGCCATGGCGATCCATATGTTCGTCGTCTATCCGCTGCTGGTCATGGTCTTCGGCGGCATGAACCCGCTGAAGTTCGCCCGGGGCGTGCGTGAGCCCTTCGTCGTGGCCTTCTCGACCGCCTCCTCGAACGCCACCCTGCCGGTCGCCATCAAGGCCGCCGAGGAGCAGCTGAAGCTTCCCAAACGCATTGCGCGTTTTGTGCTGACCGTGGGAGCCACGGCCAACCAGAACGGCACCGCCCTGTTCGAAGGGGTGACGGTCCTTTTCCTTGCCCAGTTCTTCGGGATCGACCTGACCCTGCAGCAGCAGCTGGTGGTGATGCTGGTCTGTATCCTGGGCGGCATCGGCACGGCCGGTGTGCCCGCAGGCTCCCTGCCGGTCGTCGCGCTGATCCTCGTCATGGTGGGTGTGCCGCCCGAAGGCATCGGCCTGATCCTCGGCGTGGACCGCTTCCTCGACATGTGCCGCACGACGCTGAACGTCACCGGCGATCTGGTGGCCGCGACCGTCGTCTCGCGCGGCGAAAAGGACATCCCGGCCTCGGTCGCGGGTCCCGAGCCGGTCGCCCCGCCGACGTCCTGAAGCGTCAGCCAGTCTGGATGGGGGTGTCGCTGCGGCTCCCCCATTCGGCCCAGCTTCCGTCATAGAGCTGCGCCGGGCGGCCCAGCACCGTCAGGGCCAGCACCAGAATGGCGGCCGTCACGCCGGACCCGCAGGTGGTGATCGGGACGGCCGCGTCGTCCAGTCCGCTCGCCTTGAAGGTGGCCTCAAGCGCGGCGCGGTCCCGCAGACGGCCCGCCTCATCGACCAGCGTTGAATAGGGCAGGTTCCGCGCCCCCGGCATATGACCGGGCCGCACGCCGGGGCGCGGTTCGGCGCTGTCGCCGCGAAAGCGGGCCGCGCCGCGTGCATCCAGCACGGGCGTGGTGCCCTCGGTCAGCGCCCGGCGCACGGTCTCGATGCCCGCCAACGCGCCCCGGTCCAGTCGGGCCTCGAAGCGGGCGGGCAGGGGACGGGCATCTCCGCCGTCGGTCACGCTCCCGGCCCGGGTCCAGGCGTCCAGCCCGCCATTCAGCACCTGGACGTGCGCAGCCCCGAAGGTCTTCAGCATCCACTAGGCGCGCGGCGCGGAGAACATAGGGCCCGCCTCATAGACGACGATCCGGTCCCTGTCGGACAGGCCCAGCGCGCCCATCGCCTTACCGAAATGCTCGGCGTCCGGCAGGGTGTGGGGCAGGGGCGAGGTCGGGTCAGACACCGCTTCCAGATCGAGGAAGACGGCCCCCGGGATATGCGCCTGCCGGAACAGGGCGCGCGTATCGGTGCCGTCCAGCCGCCACCCGCCATCGACCACCCGAACGGGTCCCTCGCGCATCAGGGCCTGCAGGTCTTGGGCCTCGATGAGCGGCGACATGGGGTCAGCCCTTGCCGATCGCCAACTGGATCACATCGGTCCGGCCCGACCGGAAGCCGGCTTCGCAATAGCCCAGATAGAACCGCCACATCCGCCGGAACCGCTCGTCAAAGCCCTGCAGGCGCTGGATATCGCTCCAGCTGGACTGGAAGCGGCGATCCCAAGCAGACAGGGTATCGGCATAGTCCTGCCCGAACCGCTCGACCGATTGCCAGTTGAGCCCTGCGGCCTCGATCACCGGTTTCAGCCGTTCCTCGCTGGGCAGCATGCCGCCGGGGAAGATGTATTTCTGGATGAAGTCCGTGCGGACCGCATATTCCTCGAACAGGGCGTCCTGGATGGTGATGATCTGCAGGGCGGCGCGTCCGCCGGGCGCCAGCACCTCGGCGATCTTGCCGAAATAGGTCGGCCAGTATTCCTGACCGACCGCCTCGAACATTTCGATCGAGGCGACGCGGTCGAACTGGCCGGTCACATCGCGATAGTCGACCAGCTGAATGCTGGCCTGCTCGCCCAGACCCGCCCGCTGCATGCGCTGGCGGGCAAAGTCATACTGCTCCTGCGAAATGGTGATGGCCGTGACCTTCGCCCCGACCTCGCGCGCGGCATATTCGGCGAATCCGCCCCAGCCACAGCCGATTTCCAGCACCGACTGCCCGGCCTGCAGGTCCATGCGCCGGGCCAGACTTTCGTATTTGCGCGCCTGGGCCACCGCCAGCGCCTCGTCCTTGGCCGCATAGCGGGCCGAGGAATAGGTCATGGTCTCGTCCAGCCATGACGCATAGAATTCATTGCCCAGATCATAGTGGGCGTGGATGTTCTTGCGTGCGCCCCGGCGGCTGTTACGCCGCAGCCGGTGGCTGACCCAATTGATCACCTTCATCGGCAGGGAGCCGTTGAACAGCCTGTGAATATGGTCGTAGTTCTCGACCAGAACCTCCAGCAGGACCGCCAGGTCAGGGCTGTCCCACTCCCCGGCCATATAGCCCTCGGCAAAGCCGATATCCCCATTGGCCAGCACCCTGCGGGCCACATTGTAGTCGCGGATTTCCAGCACGGCGCTGCGGCCCTGAACCTTGCCGACCAGCTCGTGCATGGCGCCGTCCGGAAGCTTCAGCGTCAGTCGTCCCCAGGTCCAGTTGGCCGCCAGCAGGCGCAGGAACAGGCCGAAACCGCGCGGCGCATGCGCCGGGGCCTGAATGTCGCTCAGGGTGGTCGCCGTCATCACAGACCTCCACGGAAGGGTGCGAGGGTCGGCACTCTACGCCTCATTGCCGAGACTCTTGAAGGCTGTGAGCGCAGCGTCGCGCGCCTCGGCGTGATCGACGACCGGGCGGGGGTAGGTCTTGCCCAGCTGGACGCCGGCGTTGGCGCGGATTTCGGCCGGGGCCTCCCACGGGCTGTGCAACCAGCGATCGGGAAGCTTCTTGAGCTCCGGCACCCAACGTCGAACATACTGACCATCCGCATCGAACTTGGTGCCCTGCGACACCGGATTGAAGATACGGAAATACGGGGCGGCATCGGCTCCGGATCCCGCGACCCACTGCCAATTCTGCGAATTACTGGCCAGATCGGCATCGATCAGCGTGTCCCAGAACCAGGATTCCCCCTCGCGCCAGTCGATCCGCAGGTGTTTCACGAGGAAGGACGCCACCACCATCCGCACCCGATTGTGCATCCAGCCGGTGGCCCAAAGCTCGCGCATTCCGGCATCGACCATGGGGTAGCCGGTCTGGCCAGCCTGCCAGGCTTTCAGTCCGGCCGCGTCCGAGCGCCAGGGGAATTCGTCGAACTTCGGCTGGAAATTCCGGTCCGGCAGGGTCGGGAACTGGTGCAGAAGATGGGCCGAGAACTCGCGCCAGCCGATCTCGCGCACAAAGGCCTCGGCCTGCTGGTCGGTGACCGTGCCGGCCTCGACCGCGGCGCGCACATCCAGGACCACGCGCCACGGGCTGATCTCGCCCCAGTGCAGGGCCGCCGACAGCCGGCTGGTCCCGGGCTTGCCCGGACGGTCCCGCATGACTCCATAGGCGCTCAGGTCCCGGCGAATGAAGTCCGCCAGACGTTTCAGGGCCGCGGCCTCACCGGGCGCCTTGCCGTCGAACCGTGCGGCCCAGTCGGGGCGCGGCGCATACAGGCTCCAGTCCGCCAGCCGGTCAGAGGTCACCCCTGAGACGCCCTTGATCCGCTCGGGGGCCGGTCGTTCGGGCGGCGGCTCGATCGCCTCCATCAGGGCCCGGTAGAAGGGGGTGAAGACCTTGTACGGCTTCTCGGCCTGGGTCAGCACCGACCCCGGCCGGGCCAGCAGCGACCCATTGAAACCGCGACACTCCACGCCCTCGGCCTTCAAGGCATGGGCGATGTCGGCATCGGCAGCAAAGGCGGCGGGCTCGAAGCGGCGGTTCATGAACACCGTCGTCGCCCCGGTCTCGTCGATCAGCGTCCGCAGGACCGCTTCGGCCGGTCCCCGCCGCAGGACCAGAGGCGCGCCGGCCGTCTCCAGCGCCTCGGACAGGACTTGCAGCGACCGTTCCAGCCACCATTTCGAGGCTCCGCCGAGGGGGCGTCCGTCCGCCGCCTCATCCAGAACATAGAGGGGCACGACCGGCCGGCCGCTGGCCACCGCCTCGGTCAGGGCCGGGTTGTCGGCCAGCCGCAGGTCCCGCCGGAACCACAGGATCACGGGTGCGTCGGCGCCGCTCATGCGCGCATCCCGTCGGAAAACCTGTTATCCAAAATCATCCACCCCACATGACATCCTGTCTGATTTGAGCCTCAAGCCTGAATTAGGTCTGCCAACGCCGTTTGCACCCCCCGGGTGCCCACCTTGACGAAAGTGAATCTCGTGAGCCGTCCCAACGCCGTCATTGAAATCTCCGAAGGTCTCAAGCGTCCGGTCACCATCGGCGGCGGTCGCCGCATCGTCTTCATCGCCGGCCCCTGCCAGCTGGAAAGCCGTCAGCACGCGCTGGAAATGGCCAATGCGCTCAAGGAGATCGGCGAGCGTCTGAATGTCGGCATCATCTACAAGACCAGTTTTGACAAGGCCAACCGCACCTCGGCCAACGCCGCCCGGGGGCTGGGGCTCAAGGACTCCCTGCCCATCTTTGCCGAGATTCGCGAGAGCGTCGGCCTGCCGGTCCTGACAGATGTCCACTCCGAGGCCCAGTGCACCGAGGCCGCCCAGGCCGTCGACGTGATCCAGATTCCGGCCTTCCTGTGCCGTCAGACCGACCTGCTGCTGGCGGCTGCTGCCACCGGCAAGGTCATCAACATCAAGAAGGGCCAGTTCCTCGCCCCGTGGGACATGAAGAATGTCATCGCCAAGGTCGTGGGTGCGGGCAATCCCAACGTCATGGCCTGCGAGCGCGGCGCCAGCTTTGGCTACAACACCCTGGTCTCGGACATGCGGGCCCTGCCGGTGCTGCGCGACATCGGCTGCCCGGTCGTGTTCGACGCCACCCACAGCGTCCAGCAGCCGGGCGGGCAGGGCA
>JAHJYN010000277.1 GCA_018826885.1 Alphaproteobacteria bacterium
AGCCCCGCGCTGCATGACCGAGCGCGAATACGCCCGCTATGAGCGGATCAACGAGCAACACGCCGAACTGCGCCGCTGAAAGACCATGCTTTCCTGCAGCCTCACTGAACGCAGCCAGATTTCACTTCCCGCAATCCCAAGAGTAGAGTGAATCAAATCACGGCGTGGAGCGGCAGGCCGATATGGATCCCCATAAGGACACGAAGCGGTACATCAGGATCTCGGTTATATCGATGTTGTTCGCTCTCGGGTTGTCAATGGTCCTCACGATTCTCAATACGAGACCGTGAGTCACTATTGGCTCCAGCCATCTGCCAGCGGATGATTTAGTGCGAATACCAATAGGGGACGCCGGTCTGATCCAGCGTCCCCTTTTTCACGCCCTGCGGCGGGCGCTTACTCGCCGATGTGTTTGTCCAGCCAGCCGAACACTTCATTGTGCCATTGCAGGCTGTTCTGGGGCTTGAGCACCCAGTGGTTCTCGTCCGGGAAGATCAGCAGGCGGCTTTCGATGCCCTGACGCTGCAGGGCGGTGAAGGCCGACAGGCTTTGCGACGTCGGGATGCGGAAGTCCTGCTCGCCGTGGATGACCAGCATCGGGGTGTTCCACTTGTCGACGTGGTTGGCCGGGTTGAATTCCTGGTAGCCGCGCGGATTCTCCCACGGCGTGCCGCCGTTTTCCCACTCGGTGAACCACAGCTCTTCGGTGGCAAAGCCCATGCTGAAGGTGTCGAACACCCCGTCGTGGTTGACCATGCATTTGAAGGCGTTGGGCCAGTTGCCGGCGATCCAGTTGACCATATAGCCACCGTACGAGGCGCCGAGCGCGCAGGCCCGGTCGCCATCGAGGAAGTCATAGGTCTCGAGCGCGTGCGCCCAGCCCTTCTGCAGGTCTTCCAGCGGGCGGTCCCCCCAGTGCTGGCTGATCGAGTCGGTGAAGGCCTGGCCGTAGCCAACCGAGCCGTGGAAATCGATCATCACCACCGCATAGCCGGCCCCGGCATAGGTCTGGGGGTTCCAGCGCCAGGACCAGTTGTTGCTGAAGGTGCCTTGCGGCCCGCCGTGGATCAGGAAGGCGACGGGGTATTTTTCGCCCTCAACATAGTTCGCGGGCTTGATCACCCAGGCGTGGACGGTTTCGTCGTTCCAGCCCTCGAAGGTGAACTGCTCGGCCTCGCCAAAGACCAGCTCGCCCACGACCGGATTGATCTCGGTCAGGCGGCGCGGCATTTCGCGGCCCCGGTAGGTCTTGAACCAGAGGTCACCCGGCTGATCCAGCGCCGCCTGGGCATAGACGATGCCCGAGGGGGTCAGGGCGTGGCTGCCGACCGACCCCTCGCCGGTGAAGGGGATGACGACGCCATTGCGGGTGTCGATGGCGAACAGGCGATGGTGGCCCGTGTCCTGGGCCGCGACATAGAGGGTGTTGCCGTCGGGGCTGAAGGCCAGGCTGTCGGCCGAGCGGTCCCAGTTGGCGGCGATCTGGCGGACCTGACCGGTCTCCATGTCGCGCAGCATGATGGCGAATTTGTCGGCCTCGAACCCGGGACGGGCCATGGCGCGGTAGGCCAGGGTGCGTCCGTCGGGCGAGAACACCGGACCGGCATCCCAGGCGGGGTTGCTGTCGGTCAGATTGGTGAAGTCGCCGCTGTCGCTGAGGCCATCGGTCAGCCACAGGTCGAAATCGGTGCTCCACGGCTCGGTCGTGCCGGCCTCGCGGGCCGAAAAGACGATCGCCTCGCTGTCCGGCGTGAAGGCGAAATCGTCCTCGCCGCCGAACGGCTTGGAGGGGGTGTCGCCGTCAAAGCCGCGCGTGACCCAGACCGGGTCGCCCTCGGCCCGGCCATCGGCGCCCAGCGACACGACGAACAGATGGTTCTGGGTGCCGTCGTTCCAGGTATCCCAGTGACGCACGAACATGCGGTCATAGACCCGCCCGGTGCTGTTACGAGCCGCCTCGGCCTCGGACCGTTCGACCGAGCAGGCCAAGGTCTCGCAGTCCGGAAAGACCGCCAGCGCCACCACCAGTCGTTCGCCATCGGGCGAGACCTTGTAGCCCTGCACATCAAACGGCAGGTCGGTCACCTGGACCTGATCCATGCCTTCGCTGTCGGTCGCCCAGATCTGGTTGGTGCCCGAGCGCGACGACAGGAAATAGAGGGTGCCGCCGTCCGGGGCCCAGCGGACCGTGTTGCCCTGTTCGCCATTGGGGAACAGGGGGCGGGCCTCGGCCCCGCCGGTCAGATCCTGCAGCCAGACGGCGGTGCCGCCGCCGCCCATGACGGGATCGACCTCGCGCACCTGATAGGTCAGCCAGTGACCGTCGGGCGAGACCTGCGGGTCCGACAGGCGGTTGAGGCCCAGCATGATGTCATAGGTAAAGGGCTCGGCGCCCCCACCTTGCGACGGGTCCTGGGCCATCGCCGCCGGAGCGGCCATCAGGCTGACGGCAAGAACGGCTGCCGCCGCCGTGGAGCGGAACAGGGATGTCGGGAGGGATCGCATGTGCCGGACCTCTTGGGCTTGTTGGAACTTTGGCCAGAACGGTAGGCCGAAGGCGTAGCACCGCCGGACGGGTCCGGCAAAGCCTGCGCACACCGCGCTTGCCCGACCGCGCGGGAGCGGCGACAACCGGGTCATGACGGCGGCCCCCGATTCCCGACATATCTGCGATGTGCTGATCGCCGAGCGCGCGCCCCGGCTGACCGGCTCGGTCGGCTGGCCGCTGGTCCGGCCGTTCCTCTATGCCCTGCTCGGCTATGGCAAGGCGCGGCGGATGGCTGATGCGGTGGCGCCGATGGGCGGGGCTGAGGCGCTGGACCATGTCTCGAAACTGCTGGCGCTGGATGTGAAGGTGATGAACGCCGACCGGATTCCGGAAAGCGGTCGCTGTGTGATCATCAGCAACCATCCGACCGGAATTGCCGACGGTATCGCCGCCTATGACGCCATCCGGGCGCGGCGTCCGGATGCCATCTTCTTCGCCAATGCCGATGCGCTGCGGGTCGCGCCGCGACTGGGCGAGGTGGTCATTCCGGTCGAATGGGTGACGTCGAAACGCACCCGCGAAAAGACCCGGGCGACCCTGGAGGCCGCCCGCGCCGCCTTTGAGGCCGAGCGTCCCGTGGTGCTGTTCCCCGCCGGCCGGCTGGCGCGCATCGCAAAGGATGGCAGCCTGACCGACCCCGAATGGCCCCCGACCGCCGTAAGCCTGGCGCGCAAATACGGGGCGCCGGTGGTGCCGATCCATATGTCAGGGCCGTATTCGCGGCTGTTCCATACGTTTGCCCGCATCTCGCCCGAGCTGCGCGACATCACCCTGTTTCACGAGATGCTGAACAAGGCCGGCGGTACGTTTCGCCTGACGGTCGGGCCGACCATCCCGGCCGGGCGACTGGACACCGATGCCGCGCGCGCCACCTATGCGCTCAAGGCCTATGTCGAGCGGGTACTGCCTGGCCAGCCGGATGCGCCCTTTGCCTGAGGTGCGCGACATCACTCTGGCCGACGAGGCCGCGACCACCCGTCTGGGGGCGGCGCTGGCGCAGCATGTGGGGGCGGGCGAGGCCCTGCTGCTGAGCGGCGATCTGGGCATGGGCAAGTCGACGCTGGCGCGCGGCCTGATCCGGGCCCTGACCCGGCCCGACGAGGATGTGCCCAGCCCGACCTTCACGCTCGTGCAATTCTATGAGGGCGCCCCGCCGGTCGCCCATTTCGACCTCTACCGGCTGGAAGACCCCGAGGAGATCGAGGAGATCGGCCTCTATGAGGCGCTGGACCATGGGGCGGTGCTGGTCGAATGGCCCGAACGTCTGGGGACAGGCGGCGCCGAGGCCTTGAGCCCGGACCGGCTGTCGGTCACGCTGGAGGTCGACCGTGCGGGCCGCCGGGCCCACCTGACGGGCCACGGGGCCTGGGCCGGAAAGCTGAAGGAACTGCATGTCTGACCGGAATGCCCTGATCGTCGATTTTCTGGCCGGAGCGGGGCTGTCCGAGGCGCGACGCGATCCCCTGCCCGGCGATGCCTCGACCCGGCGCTATGAGCGGCTGACGACGCCCGCGGGCTCGACCCTGATGCTGATGGATCAGCCCCCGGCGACCGAGTCCCTGCCCTGTGACCCGTCGTGGACGGCGGCACAGCGGCATGCCGCCGGCTGGAACGCCGTGGCGCGGCTGTCGGCCGGCCGGATCGAGGCCTTTGCCGCCGTCGCCGCACACCTGCGCCATGCGGGCCTGTCGGCCCCGGAGATCGTGGCGGTCGATGCGCCGAACGGTCTGGCGGTGATCGAGGACTTCGGGGACGACCTGTTCGCCCGGGTGATCGAGGACGGTGAACCGCAGGCACCGCTATATCTCGCCGCCGTCGAGGCCATTGCGCGGCTGCACCTGACCGGCCTTCTGCCCACGGTCATGCCCGGTCTGGGCGGCGACTGGCCGCTGCTGACCTATGATGCCGTCGCGCTGCAGGGGGGGGCCGACCTGTTCATCGAATGGATGCCGAAACTGCACACGGAGCTGGCGTTCGGTCCGGCGGCGCGGGATGAATGGCAGGCGGCCTGGGCGCCGGTTGTGGCCATGGGCGAGGCCAGGGCCTCGGTGATGGCGCACCGCGACTATCATGCCGAAAACCTGCTGTGGCTGCCGGACCGGAGCGGCCATCGCCGAGTCGGCCTGATCGATTTTCAGGACGCGGTGCTGGCCCACCCGGTGTGGGACCTGCACTCCCTGCTGCAGGACGCCCGCCGCGATGTACCGCCGGAGCTCGAGGCGGTCGCGCTCGATTATTATTTCGACATCATGCAGGTCGACCGCGAGGCCTATCGCCGCGACTATGCCGCGCTGGCGGCGCTGAACGAGGCGCGGATTCTGGGGGTGTTTGCCCGGCTGATCGCGCGAGACGGCAAGCCCCGCTATCGCCAGTTCATGCCGCGCATGTGGGGCCATCTGGAACAAAACCTGAAACGTCCGGAACTGTCGCAGGTCCGGGGTTGGTTCGACCGTCATGTTCCCAGGGAGATGCGCGGATGACGGTTCCGACGACAGCGATGGTGCTGGCCGCCGGGCTGGGCTCGCGGATGCGGCCCCTGACCGATGACCGGCCCAAGGCGCTGGTCGAGGTGGGCGGTCGGGCGCTGATCGACCATGTGCTGGACCGGCTGGCGGACGCCGGGGTCGAGCGGGCGGTGGTCAATGTGCACTGGTTCGCCGACCGGCTGGAGACCCATCTGGCGGCGCGCGGACGCGGGCCGGAGATCACGATTTCCGACGAGCGGGCCGAACTGCTGGAGACCGGCGGCGGGCTGAAGAAGGCCACCCCCCTGCTGGGCGATGAGCCGGTGTTCGTCGCCAATATCGACAGCGTCTGGACCGACCGGGGCGATGCGCTGGCGGAGCTGGCGGCCCTGTGGGACCCGGAGCGGATGGACGTGGCCCTGCTGCTGGCGCGGCGCGAGGGGGCGATCGGCTTTGAGGGCGACGGGGATTTCTTTCTCGGCGAGGATGCGCGGCTGACCTTCCGCGGCGAGGCGGCCGAGGCCCCCTTTGCCTATATGGGGGCGCACATCTGTCGGCCGGGCTATGTCGCCGAGGGGCCGGACGGGGCGTTCTCGTTGAGCGGGCTGTGGCGGCGGTCGGCGGCCGAGGGGCGGCTGTTCGGCTGTGTGCTGGACGGCGACTGGATGCATGTCGGCGACCCCGGGGCCCGCGATGAGGCGGAGGCCCGGCTGGCGCGAGAGGCCCGGTGACCGGGGCCTTTGATCCCTTTGCCCGCGCGCCGGGTGACGATACCCCGCGCTGGTACTCGATCGATGCGCACCGGCCGTTCCTGAGCGATCTGGCGGCGGCCCTGCTGGACTGGTCCGGACGGCAGTCGCCGGAAATGCTGAGCGACGCCATGCTGTTGCTGCCCAACCGGCGGGCGGTGCGGTCGTTCGAACAGGCGCTGCTGGCGGTCGGCGACGGACGGCCCGTGCTGATGCCGCAGGTGCGGGCGCTGGGCGATCTGGAAGAGGACGAGGCCCCCTTCACCCCCGGGGCGCTGGGACTGGACCTGCCGCCCGCCATCTCTCCCCTGCACCGCCGGTTCGAAATGGCCCGGATGATCGTCGAGGAATTCGACAGCGGCCTGTCGGTGCGCCGGGCGCTTGATCTGGCGCGGACGCTGGGGGCGTTTCTGGAGTCCTGCCAGATCGAGGAGATCGAGGACCCGGGCCGGGTCGCCGGTCTGGTCGAGGGCGACCTGGCCGATCACTGGCGTGAACAGGCGCGGTTTCTGGGACTGGCGGTCGAGGCCTGGCCGAAGCGACTGGCGGCGCTGGGTCTGGTCGATCCGGCCTGGCGGCGGGTGAAATTGCTGCGTCTGCTGGCCGAACACTGGACCGACCACCCACCGGTCACGCCTGTGCTGGCCGCCGGATCGACCGGGACAGTCCCGGCGGCGGCCGCCGTACTGCGCGCCGTGGCCGGGGCGCCGCAGGGGGCGGTGATCGTGCCGGGGCTGGACCGGGCCTTGCCCGAGGATGTCTGGGACAAGGTCGATGACCTGCATCCGCAGGCGGCGCTCAAGATCCTGCTGGAGCGCAGCGCGGTTGCGCGCGCCGAGGTACAGCCGTGGCCGGTGGCCGACGCCGTGTCGCAGGCGTCGGGACGGGCGCGCGAGCGGGTGCTGAACGAGGCCCTGCGCCCGGCCGAGACCACCGGCGACTGGCGCACGGCCATTTCCGCCCTGCGGGCCGAAGCCTCGGGCCACGATCCCGTCGATCCGGTGGTGCGCGGCCTGCAAGGCCTGACCCTGCTGGACCTGCCGGATGAGGAGACGACGGCGGCGACCATTGCGCTCGCCATGCGTGAGGCGCTGGAGGTGCCGGGCCGCACCTGTGCGCTGGTGACGCCCGATCTGGATCTGGGCCGCCGCGTCGCAGCAAGACTGGAGCGCTGGGGCATCCGGCCCGACAATTCGGCGGGCGTGGATCTGAGGACGCTGGCCGCCGGGCGGCTGGTCGATCTGGTGGCGCGCTGGATGGAACGGCCGCTGGACGCGCCGACCCTGCTGTCGCTGCTCAAGCACCCGCGCGTGCGGCCCGATCTGTCGGAGGATGCGGTCGGCTATGTCGAGCGCCACGGGTTCCGGGGCGCAGCCCCACGCGACTGGTCCGTGCTGCGCCACCGGCTGATGGCGCCCAAGGGCCGGGGTCGGTCGAGGCCCGACGATACGCCGCCCGAGGGTCTGGCCGAGGCATTGACGCTGGTCGATCGGCTGGAATCGCTGGCCGGGCAAATGCTTCAACCCTTTGGCCCGACCGCGCCCCTCGATCAGGCGGCGCTGAGGCTGGTAGCGACCGTCGAGGCGCTGGGCGGGCCGCGGGTCTGGGCGGGGCCGGACGGTGATGCGGCCTCTGCGCTTCTGGCCGAACTGATCGAGGCGGGGGCGGCGCTGGGTGCGGTCACCCGAGGCGAGTTCCGCCTGCTGGTCGGCGATCTGCTGGGCGAGACGACGGTGCGGCAGGGCGGCGCCACCCATCCGCGCCTGCGCATTCTGGGCGCCATCGAAGGGCGGCTGGTGCGCTCGGACCGGATGATTCTGGCCGGGCTGGAGGAGACCATCTGGCCGCCCTCGGCCCCCGTCGACCCCTTCCTGTCGCGGCCCATGCGCGAGACCATGGGCCTGCCGTCGCCCGAGAAACGCATCGGCCAGTCGGCGCAGGATTTCGTCCAGGCGGCCTCGGCGCCCGAGGCCCTGCTGGTCCATTGCCAGAGGCGCGGTGGCCAGCCGACCGTGCGCTCGCGCTGGCTGTGGCGACTGCAGATGCTGGCCAGCGGGGCCAGCACCGACCACCATCCGGTGGCCCTGACCACCGACGACCCCGTGCGCGACTGGAGCCGGATGCTGGATGCGCCGCCTGATCTGGTGCTCCGCCCGGCGACCCGGCCCGCGCCCCGACCGCCGGTCGAACAGCGGCCGCGCAGCCTGTATGTGACCCGCGTCGAGCGCTGGATCCGCGACCCCTATGCCCTCTATGCCCAGTGGATTCTGGGGCTGGAGTCGCTGGACCGGCCCGGCCAGCCGGCGACCGCCATGGAGCGCGGCAATGCCATCCACGCCGCCATCGAGGCCCTGACGGTCGAGCGGCCGGATGACCCGGGCGACGACTTTGCCGAGGTGCTGGCCGCCCGGATCGTGTCCGAACTGGTCAAGGCGGGCTTTGACGAGGCGGCGCTGGCGCGCGAGCAGCCGCTGGCCGAAGCCGCCGCCCGCTGGCTGGCCGATCAGGAACGCGGGCGGCGCGCCCGGCCCGAGGGGCGCGTGGCGATCCATGCCGAGCGGCGCGGGCGGATGACCCTGTCCCTGCCGGGCGGCGACTTTACCCTTCAGGCCTATGCCGACCGGATCGAGACCTGGCCGGGCGGGGCCGCCGTGCTGGATTTCAAGACCGGGGCGGCCCCGTCGAAGAAGGAGGTCGAGGCCGGCCTCGCGCCCCAGCTGACCCTGACCGCCGCCATTCTGGAGGCCGGAGGCTTTGGCCCGGACATCGGCCGGGGCCCGGTGGCAGAGCTGGCCTATGTGCGCCCGACCGGCCGGGGCGAGGGCGGGGAGTGGAAGACGGTCGCGGCAGGGCTGGAGGACACCGCGACCGCGACCGGCGATGCGATGGAGGGGCTGACGCGCCGCATCGCGTCGTTTGACCGGGTCGAGACCCCCTATGTGTCCTGGGCGGTGCCGAAATTCATGAGCCTGCGCGGCGGCAACTATGACCATCTGGCGCGGGTCTGGGAGTGGCATGTCATGGGTGCCGCCGACGAGGGCGAGGGCGGATGAGCGACCAGACCCTGCATCCCCAGACCCGGGCCGCCGACCCGAAGCGGTCGGTGTTCGTCTCGGCCAATGCCGGCTCGGGCAAGACCACCACCCTGGTCAGCCGGGTGGCGCGCCTGCTGCTGGGCGGGACGGCGCCCGGTGCGATCCTGTGCGTGACCTTCACCAAGGCCGCGGCCTCGGAGATGCAGAGCCGGCTGTTCGCGCGGCTGGGCAGCTGGGCGGTCATGGACGATGCCAAGCTGTCCCGCGAGCTGGCCGCGCTGGAGGGGCAGACGTCGGGCGCCTATGCCGATGAGGCCCTGTCGCGGGCCCGGCGGCTGTTTGCGCGCGCGCTGGAAACGCCCGGCGGGTTGAAGATCCAGACCCTGCACGCCTTTTGCGAAAAGCTGTTGCGGCGGTTTCCGATGGAGGCCGGGGTCTCGCCGGGGTTCACCGTGCTGGAGGATGAGGCGGCGCGGCGGCTGTCGCGCGAGGCCCGCGATGATCTGGCCCGCGCGGCGCTGGCCGATGCCGAGGGCCCCCTGGGGCAGGCCTATCGCCATTTCGCCCTGGCGCTGGATTTTCAGGCCTTTGAGGGCTTCCTCACGACGCTCGAGGCCGAACGGCTGAAGATCACGGCCTGGGTTGCGGCGGTCGAGGCGGGCGAGGCCCCCGACATCCACACCCTGACCGGGACCGAGCCGGGCGTCACCGCCGAAGGGATCGAGGCCGAGTGGCTGGCGGCACTGGACCCAGCCGAGCTGCGCGCGCTGGCGGCGGAACTGGCTACGGGGTCGAAGACGGATATCGACAGAAGCGGATTGCTTACAGCGGCCCTCGAGGCCGGCCTGACGTTCAAGGCGCTGGGGCCGATCTTCCTGACCCGGACGGGAACGCCGCAGAAATCGATGGCGACACAGAAAATCGCGCCTGCCATCAGAGATCGACTGACCGCGCTGCAGGACAGCTATTGCCAAACCCTGTCGGCCTGCTGCTCGGCGCGGACGGCCGAGCGATCGCGCCATGCGGTGACGCTGGCGATCGCCCATGCCGCCCTCTACGACCGGGCCAAGGCGGCGACCGGGGCGCTCGACTTTGCCGATCTGGTCGACCGGACGCGGGCCCTGCTGACCCGGTCCGAGGCCGCCGCCTGGGTGCTCTACAAGATGGATGGCGGCATCGATCATGTGCTGGTCGATGAGGCCCAGGACACGGCCCCCGACCAGTGGGAGATCGTCACCGCCCTGACCAGCGAATTCTTTGCCGGCGAGACGCGCGGGCGGACCGTGTTCGCCGTCGGCGACGAGAAGCAGTCGATCTATTCCTTCCAGGGCGCGCGGCCCGAGCGGCTGCGGCGCGAGGCCCAGGCCTATGACCTGCGGATCAAGGCGGCGGGCAGTGAGTTTGAAGGCATTGAGCTGACCACCTCCTACCGCTCGACGCCCGAGGTGTTGAAGTTCGTCGACGCGGTGTTTGCGGCGGGGGATCGCGCCCGGGCCCTGACCGGCCAGAGCCTGCAACAGCCGCCGGTCCATGAGGCCGCCCGCACGGATCACGCCGGCTCGGTCGAGATGTGGCCGTTGTTCTTCGATGACGAGGCGACCCCGCAGGACCCCTGGGTGCCGGTCGACCACGAGCCCGCCACCCATGGCCGAAAGAAGCTGGCCCGGGCGCTGGCACGCGAGATCCGCCGTGCCGTCGACCACGGAGATGCCGTCTATGACCCGAAGGGCAAGGCCTGGCGGGCCTGTGGCTATGACGATTTCCTGATCCTTGTCCGGCGCCGTGATCCGACCTTTGAGGAGATCATTCGCGCGCTGAAGGCCGAGGGCGTGCCGGTGGCGGGGGCCGACCGGCTGAAGCTGTCCAGCCACATCGCCTTTGACGACCTCAAGGCGGTGATGCGGTTCGCCCTGTTCCCCGGGGATGAGCTCAGTCTTGCCGAAATGCTGCGCGGGCCGCTGTGCGACCTGCCGGACTTTGACGGGCCCGACAGCCTGTATGCGCTGGCCGGGCGCAAGAGGCGTGGCCCGCTGTGGGACGAACTGCAGGCCCGGGCGCATGAGCAGCCGCTGTGGGCGCGGGCCCAGGCTCTGGCCGACTGGGCGCGGAGCCAGCGCGACCGCGACGCCTTTGGCTTTGTCTCTGGCCTGCTGAACCGGACGGATGGCGCGAGCGTGACCGGCCGGGTGCGGATGCTGGAGCGGCTGGGGCGCGAGGCCGAGGAAGCGCTGGACGAGACCCTGTCGCTGATCCTGTCGCTGGACCGTCAGGGGGTGTCGGACCTCGAGACCGTGCTGGACCGGCTGGAGGCCGCCGAGGTCGAGGTCAAACGCGATCTGGAGGGCCCGCGCGGCGAAGTGCGGATCATGACGGTGCACGGGGCCAAGGGGCTGGAGGCGCCGGTCGTCTTCCTGCCCGACACGACGGCCAAGGCCGGGGCGCGCGGCGCGGCCCTGTTCGAGGTGGCACCCGAGGTCGGGGAGGGCGTGACGCCGCCCCCCGCCGCCTGGCTGATGGGCGGCAAGAAGGATGAGGACTGCCCGGCGCTGGCCGCTGCGCGCGCGGCCCGCGAACAGGCCTCGGCCGATGAGAGTCTGCGCCTGCTCTATGTCGGGCTGACGCGGGCCCGCGACCGGCTGGTGATCATGGGCCGGGGCATGGCGGGACGGAAGGACGGCTTTGCCGACGGCAGCTGGTGGGACCTGATCTGCCAGACCTTCGACGGTCTGGAGGGTGTGCACGATCTGGACGACGGCCGCCGGCGCTACGGTCCGGCCCCCATGTCCGTGCTGCGCGCCGTGCCGACGGTGCCCGCGCGCGAGGCCCTGCCGGACTGGACGCATGTCGCGCCGCCGCCCGATGCCGGCCTGCGCGCCCGGGCGCCCTCGCGGCTGGCTGATGTGGGCGAGGACGCCGGACCGCCGTCGCCCTCGCCGCTCGACCGGGGCCGGGACGGGGGGCTGTCGCGGCTGAGGCGCGGCACGCTGATCCACCGGCTGCTGGAGCGGCTGCCCGAACTGCCCGCCGGGGATCGCCGCGCGGCGGCCGACCGGCTGCTGGCGCGCGAGCCCGGCCTGACGCCCGGCCAGATCGCCGAGATGACCGGCGCGGCCTTCGGTGTGCTGGAGGACGCCCGCTTCGCCGCCGTCTTCGGTCCCGGGTCGCGCGCCGAGGTGGCCCTGACCGGCACGGTTCAAGGGATCGCCTGGTCGGGGCGGATGGACCGACTGGTGGTGCTGCCCGACCGGGTGCTGGTGATCGACTACAAGACCCAGCGGCCCGCGCCCGACCATATCGATCGCACCGATCCCGCTCACTTGCTGCAGATGGCGGCCTATGTCGCCCTGCTGCGGCGGCTGTATCCCGAGCGGGCGGTCGAGGCCGCGCTGGTCTGGACCGACGGGCCGCGCCTGATGCCCGTGCCGGACGCCCTGATCGACGAGGCGCTTCACGCGCTTGTGCCCGCCCTGTAGTCTTCACCTTGAACGGGACGGGATTCGTCCCACATCCGATAGCCGAGGGGCGCCCGTCGCCCCGCCTGCAGAGAGCCTCCCCATGACGACGATCAAGGTCACCGAC
>JAHJYN010000041.1 GCA_018826885.1 Alphaproteobacteria bacterium
GGTCTCTTTCTGGGGCCCGGTAGCACGCCGACGGCGTTGACACCCGCGCCCCGGGGTCTTATACGCCCGCCCTCCTGCGGTGGACGCCATCAAGTCTGCCGCGTCACTGCTAGATATATGGAGCCGACCGTGAAGCGGACCTATCAGCCGTCGCGACTCGTACGCAAGCGCCGTCACGGTTTCCGTTCGCGGATGGCCACGAAGAACGGTCAAAAGATCGTTGCACGCCGTCGCGCCAAGGGCCGCAAGCGCCTGACCGCCTGATGCGTCGGGTCTCTCCGTCCGGAGAGACCGTGTGGCCATGACCCGCATTAAACGCCTTACTTCGCGGCCCCAGTTTCTGGCGGCCGCGAAAGGCATGTCTGAAGCCCGGGGCGGGGTGGTCATCCAGCGACGCGACCGGGGCGACGGTGACCTGCATATCGGTGTGGGCTTTACGGCCACGCGCAAGGTCGGCGGGGCGGTGGTCCGCAACCGCGCCAAGCGTCGTCTGCGCGAGGCCGCGCGGCTGCTGATCCCGGAGTTGGGACGACCTGGATCCGACTATGTGCTGATCGCGCGGATGGGCACGGTCGACCGCGCATGGCCACGTTTGCTTGACGATGTGAAATGGGCCCTTACAAGGCTCGCGACCCCGCGCCCGCCGCGGCCGGATGCGCCCGTCGGGCCTTCGGCCTCGCCTGCGCCCTGAATTCTCCGCCAGACCAGGCCAGGACTGCCGATCCATGAACCTCGACAACAATCGGAACACGATCATCTTCATCGTGGTCACGGTGATCTTCCTGTTCGCCTATCAGGCTTTCGTGCTCCAGCCCCAGGCGGATCAGCGCAAGGCAGCCCTCGATGCCCAGCGCGAGGCCACGGCCGAGCAGAGCCAGCCGGGCGTCACCCTGCCCACCGACTCCGCCGACATCCCGGCCGCCCCGCCTGTCTTCATCACCGACCGTCAGGCCGCCCTCGCCGGGGCCAGCCGCGTGGCCATCGAGACCGACACGCTGAAAGGCTCCCTGTCGCTGGAAGGCGGCAAGATCGATGACCTGTTCCTGCTGGGCTATGACCAGACGCTGGGCTCGGACCAGCCGGTCGAGCTGTTCCGGCCGCAGGGCATGGAGTTCGCCTATTTCGCCCAGTTCGGCTGGCTGGGCACCAATGTTCCAGGCGGGGTCCCGGGGCTGGATACACCCTGGCGGCTGACCGCGGGCGAAACCCTGACGCCGGCGACCCCCGTCACCCTGACGTGGGACAACGGCCAGGGCCTGCGCTTCACCCGCGTCATCTCCGTGGATGAGCAGTATCTGTTCACCGTCACCGACACTGTGGCCAACTTCGGTACCCAGGCGATCACGGTCGCGCCCTATGGTTCGGTCCGCCGCCAGGGCGTGCCGCCGGCGCTGGGCCGCGAGATGATCTCGCACGAGGGCGCCATCGGTACCTTTGGCGAAAACGGCGGCTATTCGACCGAGCAGCACAAATACAAGGACTGGGCCAAGAAGCCGCCGATCCGCAAGGAGTCGACCGGCGGCTGGCTGGGCATCACCGACAAATTCTGGCTGGCGGCGCTGATCCCCGATCAGGGCGAGGCGATCGAAGCCGAGTTCCGCACCCGCGAGCAGGGCAATGTCACGTCCATGCAGGCCAATATGCTGGGCGAGGCCGTGACCATCCCGCCCGGCCGCCAGATCACCGACACCCGCCACCTGTTCGCCGGCGCCAAGCGCAACGAGATCCTCAAGAGCTATGAGGAGCAGCTGGACCTGCCGCGTTTCATCTATGCGATCGACTGGGGTTTCCTGTTCTTCCTGACCCGCCCGATCTTCCTGATCGTCGACTTCTTCTATGGCGTGCTGGGCAATTTCGGTCTGGCCATCCTGGCCCTGACCGTGGTCGTCAAACTGGTCATGTTCCCGCTGGCCAACAAGGCCTACGAGAGCATGTCCAAGATGCGCAAGCTCCAGCCCAAGATGGAGGAGATCAAGAAGAAGCACGAAGGCGACGTGCAGAAGCAGCAGCAGGAAACCATGGCGCTGTACCAGCGCGAGAAGATCAATCCGCTGGCGGGCTGTATCCCGATCCTGATCCAGATCCCGGTCTTCTATGCCCTCTACAAGGTGCTGTTCGTCACCATCGAGATGCGCCACGCCCCCTTCTTCGGCTGGCTGCAGGACCTGTCAGCGCGCGATCCGTCCAACATCTGGAACCTGTTCGGGGTGATCCCCTGGGATCCGGGCAGCCTGCCCCTGCTGGGCGGTCTGCTGGTCGGGACGCTGGGCCTCGGCATCCTGCCGATCTTCTACGGCCTGACCATGTGGCTGCAGATGGCCATGAACCCGCCGCCGCCCGATCCGATGCAGCGCAAGATCTTTGCCTTCCTGCCGTTCGTCTTCACCTTCATCATGGCGCCGTTCGCGGCCGGCCTGCTGGTCTACTGGGCGTGGAACAACATCCTGTCGATCATCCAGCAGTACATCATCATGCACCGCTTCAAGGCCGAGAACCCGATCGACAGCTTCATCGACCGGTACATCAAGAAGAAGGCCGCGTGACCGACTTCACCGAAGAAGAGCTGGAGGCCGCGCGGGTGCTGTTTGCGCGGCCCGCCACCTTCATCATGGGCTGCGCCAAGATCGAGCAGCTGCCGCCGCCCGACTGGCCCGAGATCGCCTTCGCCGGCCGCTCGAACGTCGGCAAGTCCAGCCTGATCAACGCCCTGGTCGGCATGAAGGGTCTGGCCCGCGCCTCGAACGAGCCGGGCCGCACGCGCGAGGTCAATTTCTTCGAGCTGGACGGGCGCATGCGCCTCGTCGACCTGCCGGGCTATGGCTGGGCCAAGGCGTCAAAGGGCGAGGTCAAGCGGTTCCAGAACCTCGGCCGCGACTACCTCCGCGGGCGGGTGACGCTGAAGCGCGTCTATCTGCTGATCGATGCGCGCCACGGGCTGAAATCGGTCGATACCGAGGCGCTCGACGCCCTGGATCTGGCCGCCGTCAGCTACCAGATCGTCCTGACCAAGGCCGACAAGCTGAAGTCGGGGGAGGGCGACAAGCGGGTTGCCGAAACCCTCAAGGCCATCGCCAAACGCCCGGCCGCCTATCCGCACGTGGCCCTGACCTCGTCGGAAAAGGGTACCGGCATGGCGGAACTGCGCGCCTTTGCCATGACCGCCGCTGAGGTTACACCTTAAGCGTCCCGGCGGGCAGCGACAGGGCCAGATCGATCAGCTCGACCAGCGTGCCTTCCGCCCCGTCCAGCGCCGCCTCCAGCCGCGCACAGGCCACCAGAACCCGCGACGCCTCGCGCGCCTCGGCGGCCTCATGCCCCTCGCCCAGCCGGTCTCGATCAAGGTACCGCCAGCCGCTGTCCGGCGGATGGGCCCGGATCAGGTCCCAGCGCGCCGCCGCATCCAGATCATCGGCCAGACGCGTCCAGCGCTTGCCCCGGGGTCCCTTGCGATAAAAGCCCGGCTTTGTCGGCAGGTCGTGCGTCCGATAGACCGCCAGAGCCAACGCCCTCAGCGCCGCCAGCCGCGCGGTCGGGGAACCGTCAGTCAAGATTGAGGGCGCTGGTGACCGAGACGTCATAGACCACTCGCGTCACGCTCTGGACCAGTTCAAAGAACTCGCGCAGTTCGGTCGATCCCGCGCGCGGCACAAACACCAGATCGTCGGGTCGGATCTCGAAGTCCGAGGCGACGAACATCCCGTACGGTCCCGACAGGTCGAGCCGATAGACGACCGGCACCCCGCGCGGACTGGGCGACTGGCTGAGGCCAAGCGCCCGGGCGACCGCCGGGCTCTCGAACCGGAACACCAGCACCGACCGGGCATCGGCGGTGTCCGGGTTCGGACCGCCAGCCCGCGCCAGCGCCGCCGCCAGCGTCAGGGGGCCCGGCCCCATTTCGGCCTGCGACACCGCCCCCAGCGCGCCCATGACGCTGTAGCGACGCGGCCGGTACTCCAGACTGACCCGGTCCCCCGGCGCCAGTCGCACATTCTGGTCAAAGCGGGTGGTGACCGCGGTATAGGGCGCGCGCCAGCTCGCCTGGCCGCGGCTGACGACCACCTCGATCTCCTCGGGGCTGCGCGACGGCCCGCCGCTGGCGGCGATCACATCCAGCAGGCGGTCGCGGCTGACCGACAGGGGCACGCGGCCCGGCGTGCGCACCTCGCCCAGCAC
>JAHJYN010000278.1 GCA_018826885.1 Alphaproteobacteria bacterium
ATCTGTGCCCCATATGTGGCGTCGGGACCTGCTTCGGCCACTAGATCGTGTGGTCGTTCAGGAGGCGCTGTTGCATTGGCATTCGGGGATTATCGAGCATTATGGCTGGCGTGGAAGCACTGAAAGCGGCGGAAATGAAGACGGCTGAGACGTCCGGAACGTCTGTGGGCGCGACCGCCGAACGACCGCATCTGAAGGTGGTGCCCTCGATCATTCTGGACCGCTCGCGCGATGCCCTGCTGACCGAGTTCGGCAAGAAGACGCTGGAAGACCGCTATCTGCTGGCGGGCGAAAGCTATCAGGACATGTTCGCCCGGGTGGCCAATGCCTTCGCGGACGATGCGGATCACGCCCAGCGCATCTATGACTATATGAGCCAGCTGTGGTTCATGCCGGCGACGCCGGTGCTGTCGAACGGCGGCGCCAATCGCGGCCTGCCGATTTCCTGCTTCCTGAATGCGGTCGGTGACAGCCTCGACGGCATCCAGTCGGTCTGGAACGAGAATGTCGCCCTGGCCTCGAACGGCGGCGGCATCGGCACCTACTGGGGCGGCGTCCGCTCCATCGGCGAGAAGGTCAAGGGTGCGGGCCAGACCTCGGGCATCATCCCCTTCATCCGCGTGATGGACTCGCTGACGCTGGCGATCTCCCAGGGCTCGCTGCGCCGGGGTTCGGCCGCCGTCTACCTGGATGTGCACCACCCGGAGATCGAGGAGTTCCTCGAGATCCGCAAGCCGTCGGGCGACTTCAACCGCAAGTCCCTGAACCTGCACCACGGCATCAACATCACCGACGCCTTCATGGAGGCGGTGCGCGACGGCAAGACCTTCGACCTGCTCTCGCCCAAGGATCAGGCGGTCATGAAGACCGTCGACGCCCGCGGCCTGTGGCAGAAGATCCTCGAGATCCGCCTGCAGACCGGTGAGCCCTATCTGATCTTCTCCGATACGGTGAACCGCCAGATGCCGCGTCACCAGCAGGAGCTGGGCCTGTCGGTCAAACAGTCGAACCTGTGCTCGGAAATCATGCTGCACACCGGCCGCGACCACCTGGGCGTCGACCGGACGGCGGTCTGCTGCCTGTCGTCGGTCAATGCCGAGACCTTCCTGCAATGGAAGGACGAGCCGCGCTTCATCGAGGACGTCATGCGCTTCCTCGACAATGTGCTCGAGGACTTCATCCGCCGCGCCCCGCCGGAAATGTCGGCCGCCGTCTATTCGGCCAAGCGTGAGCGGTCGGTGGGGCTGGGGCTGATGGGCTTCCACTCCTTCCTGCAGGCCCAGGGCGTAGCCTTTGAATCGGCCATGGCCAAGTCGTGGAACATGCGCCTGTTCAAACACCTGCGCCGCGAGGCCGACAAGGCCAGCCGCCTGCTGGCCGAGGAAAAGGGCGCCTGCCCCGACGCCGAGGAGCGCGGCATCATGGAGCGCTTCAGCCACAAGCTGGCCATCGCGCCGACGGCCTCGATCTCGATCATCTGCGGGGGCACATCGGCGGGCATCGAGCCGATCCCGGCCAATATCTACACCCACAAGACGCTGTCGGGCTCGTTCGCGGTCAAGAACCCCTATCTGGAGGAAATCCTCGCGGGCAAGGGACTGAACACGGATGCCATCTGGAACTCCATCCTCGAGAACGAAGGCTCCGTCCAGCATCTGGACGAACTGACCGAGGACGAGAAGGCCATCTTCAAGACCGCCTTTGAACTGGACCAGCGCTGGGTGGTCGAGCTGGCCGCCGACCGCACGCCCGAGGTTTGCCAGGCCCAGTCGATCAATCTGTTCATTCCCGGCGATGTCGAGAAATGGGACCTGCACATGCTGCACTGGTCGGCGTGGGAACGGGGCCTGAAGTCGCTCTACTATCTGCGGTCCAAGTCGGTGCAGCGGGCGTCGTTCGCCGGGTCAGAGGACAAGGCCGAGGCGGAAATCGATCCGAACCAGCCCGATCTGTTCTCGGTGGCGCGCACCGATTACGACGAGTGTCTGGCCTGCCAGTAAGGCGAGCCGTCGGCGAGAGGGAACGCGGGACCATCCCTGACCGTTAGGGGGACAGACCCGCGTCGCCGAAAAGTCATTTGTCGGACGCGGCCGGATGTAGCATGCTCAAGCGCATAACGCTGCGTGAGGGCACGGTGAGGGGCCTGTGAAGCGATTGACGTCCATAATGGCCGGGTGTGTCCTGGCCACCGGATTCGGGGGAGCTGCCTTTGCACAGGCGGGCCCGTCGACGACGGCGTCACTCAATTCGACCGATCCGTGGGAAGACAGCTGGGAGACCCAGCGTCGCGACCGCGCGATCACCACCCGCCTGAACTCCGACACCACCTACACGGCCCGCAGCCAGACGGTCATGGGTCCGGCCTATGTCCCCGACAGCCGGTCGGTCGAGGTGCGCCCCGTCGAAATCGAGCGCGGCTCGCCCTGGGTCGCCACCAGCCGTGAGGTCTGGCGCGAGACGGACGCCTATACCGAGAGCCTGCGGGTCGACAGCATCGGCACCCTGCGCCGCGCCGATGGCGGCCCCCTGCCTCCGGGCGCCGGGGATGCGGTGGCGGTCGAGGACGAACGCTATGGCCTCAGCTATCGCCGGGGCTGGCCATCCACGCTCGGCTATACGGCTTCCGGCCTCGAGGTCACCCTGACGCCGCACGCCGGTGTCGGCCTGACGCCCCTGGGCCCCGTGGCCGAGGCCGGGGCGACCCTGTCGATCGGCTCGGATGTCGAACGCATGGTGCCCGAGGGTCAGGAGGTCTTCGGTGACCGGGCCCGCTGGTATCTGTTCGCCGCCGGCTCCGGTCGAGCGGTCGGCTATAATTTCGCCCGCACCCGCGACGGCAACTACGCCCGCTCGGGCTACAGCCACGACTCCGGCGCCTTCCTCGGAGACGCCTCGATCGGGGTCGCCTATCGCCGCGGCGACGTCCACAGCTCGGTCGGTCTGGTCTATCGCGAGATCGAGCCCGGCGGCATGCGCGACATGAGCGACAGCATCGAGGCCGATGTCACCGAAGGCATGGTGGCCTTCCAGTTCTCGATCAAGCCCGACTGGTGACGTCCTAGCGGGTCGCCACCACGCCCTCGCGGCGATCGTCGGCCCCGCCGTCCCAGGCCCAGCCGTCCGGCCCCAGACGCCACAGGCCCCCGTGCAGCCCCGAATTCTCGCTGGCATTCGGCCGCAGCCGCAGACCCCGCTCGGCCAGAGCCGCCTGAAGCGCCGGCGAAAACCGCTCGGTGTCTGCCCCCAGCCCCGTCCCGCGTGCCACCAGATTGGGGAGGTCAAAGGCGTCCTGCACGCTCAGGCCCCAGTCAAGGGTCCCGATCAGCGCCTTGGCATTATAGGCCAGGATCGACGACCCGCCGGGTGAGCCCAGCCCGCCGACCAGCCGCCCCTCGCGGTCGAAGATCAGCACCGGCGACATCGAGGACCGGGGCCGCTTGCCGCCCGCCACGGCATTGGCCACCGGGCGTCCCAGATCATCGACCGGCTCGAACGAGAAGTCGGTCAGCTGGTTGTTCAGGAAAAAGCCCCCGCTCATCCGGCCCGAGCCGAACACGCTCTCGACCGTGGTCGTCATACTGACGGCATTGCCCCACTGGTCGACGATGAAGAAGTGCGAGGTCCCGGCGGGCTCGGTCGTGGCATCGGTGCCGACGGCGATGACCCCGGGCGGGCTCCCGGCCTCTGCGGCGCCGGTCAGGCCGGGCACCAGGGCGGCGCGCCCGGCGACATAGCCGGGGTCCAGCAGGCCGGCGACGGGGACAGGGGCAAAGTCCGCATCGGCCACATAGCGATCGCGGTCGGCATACATGAGCCGCTGCAGCCGGGCGAAGGCCACCCAGGCGCCGGCATCCTCCGGCCCGGCCGACAGCTCCGGCACATGCTCGGCCATGGCCAGCAGCTGCAACAGGGACACGCCGCTGGACGGCGGTGGCGGCACACAGACCACATAGACCCGGTAGGGGCGGCACAGCGCCTCGCGCACCTTGGGCTGATAGCCCGCCATGTCCTCCAGCGTCAGGGCGCCGGGGCGGGGCATCTGGCCCACCGTTTCGACAATCCCCTCGGCCAGCGGGCCCTCATACAGCGCGCGTGCCCCTCCGGCGGCCAGCGCCCGCACCGTTTCGGCATAGGCCGGATTCGTCAGCACATCGCCCGTTTCGACGCGCTCCCCGTCGGCCCCGGCGAAATAGGCATTGGCCCAGTCGCTGCGGGCCTGACCGCGCGTCGAGGCGATAAATCCGCCCAGCCGGGGACTGATCTCGAACCCGTCCTCGGCCAGTCGCTCGGCGTCGCTGAACAGATCCCCCCAGGCCAGCCGACCGTGCCGTTCCTGCGCCAGGCCCAGCATGGCGACCGCGCCGGGCACGCCGGTCGAACGCCCCGACATCACGGCCTCGGCAAAGCCCAGCGGCCGGCCGTCCTGCCAGAACAGCTCCGGTGTGGCCGCCGCCGGCGCCGTCTCGCGCCCGTCATAGACAGTGACCGCCCCGCTTTCGGCATCGAACCACATCAGGAAGGCCCCGCCGCCCAGACCCGACGACTGCGGCTCGACCAGACCCAGAACCGCCTGCACGGCCACGGCTGCATCCGCCGCCGTACCGCCCCGGTCGAGGACCGCCATACCGGCCGCTACGGCGTGGGGGTTGGCCGCCGAGACGAACGGCCCGACGGCCTTCGGCGCATCCGACGCGACCGGCGGCGCCGGGTCGACCGGCCGGGCCTCCGGCTGCATCGCACAGGCCGCCCCCACCAGCAGCAGGCCGGGCAGGGCGACGGCAAACAGGAGGCGCAGGCGGTTCGGCACAGGCATGAGAGGGAACAGGTCCGTTACGACATCGCGGGGAGTTCGATCCGGCCTAGCCCATTTTCGCCCG
>JAHJYN010000279.1 GCA_018826885.1 Alphaproteobacteria bacterium
GCTGGTGAAGCCGGGCCCGGACAGGATGGCCAGTTCCAGCAGGGAATCCAGATCGCCGGGACCGGCGGGGCGAACGACCAGCATGAAACCTACCTGGACTGAAGACGAAGCTGTTTGAGATGGTGCGCGTCGATTTCGCCGGACGCGACCTTGCACAGGATCAGGGCGGACAGCTGGGCCCGCTCGACGAAACTGTCGGGCCAGGCATATTCCTGATCCGAGTGGATGGCACCGCCGATGACGCCGAGGGTGTCGATATTGGGCAGGCCGGCCGCGTGCAGATTGTTGCCTTCGCAGACGCCGCCTGAGGGCTGCCAGCGCAGGGTCTGGTTCAGCAGTTCGCCCGCCTGACGCACCGCCTCGAACAGTTCGGTCTGGGCGGCATCCATCGGCTTGGGCGGACGGGTGAAGCCGCCGTGCAGCTCGACCGTTGCCTCCGGGATCGGCGGCCGGGACGCGAGGTCCTGGATCCGGCCAAGGGTCCAGTCGGCAGCCTCGGGGTCCGGCACGCGGACATTGAACCGGACCACCGCTGTGTCGGCGACGACGTTCAGCGGCGCTCCGCCGGAAATGCGCGCGACATTGACGGTCACGCCCTCGCGCTGGCCGTTCAGGTCGTCGAGGGCCGTCGCCAGCCGCGCCGCGCCGGCCATGGCATTGACGCCTTCATGATAGGCCCGTCCGGCGTGGGCAGAGCGGCCGCGCACGACGATGTGGAAATTGCCGCTGCCCTTGCGTGCCCCCGCGAGACTGCCGTCGGGCAGGGAGGGCTCATAGGTCAGGCCCAGATGCCCCCGCGCGCCCAGTTCGGCCAGCAGCGGCGCAGAACCGGGCGAGCCGATCTCCTCGTCCGGCGACAGGAGGACGGACCAACCCACGCGGGCCTTGTCCGGGTGCTGTTCAAAGGCCTCAAGCGCGCCGAGCAGCACCGAAATGCCACCCTTCATGTCCGCGATGCCGGGGCCATGCAGGGCGCCGTCGTCGCGGGTGCCGACCGTCTGGAACGGGCTGTCGGCGTCGAACACGGTGTCATAGTGGCCGGTCAGCACGATCTGGATCGGGGCGTCAGGCCGCAGGGTCAGCTTCAGCGCCGGCGCGAAGCTCAGAGGCACCTCCGTGCCGTCGTCTTCGATGCGGCTGGACGCGGCGGTGGCCACGCGTTCCACCGTGCAGGGCAGGGCCGCGACCGACCGTTCGATGGCGCTCAGCACACGGTCCAGTCCGCCGCTGTTACGGCTGCCGGAGTTGACGTTGGCCCAGTCGATCGCGCGTCCTACCAAGGCATCGCGGCGTGCGGCGACGTGGTCGAGCACGATCTGGTCTTCCGGGCGTATCTGCATGCGGGCGGACCCTAGCGACCCTTCCGGCAAAGGTGAAGGGTCAGTGGCTTTCAACACGGGACGACACGTGCGAGGCTGGCTCTCTTTTCAGGGGAGTTACTCACATGGCCGACTGGCTCAAGGCGATCAATTCGACATCACCGGCCACCACGCGACCCGAAGCCGTCGCAGCGGCGCGCGCCAGTGCACTGGCCATCGTTTTGGGCGTCGCCTTCGGGATCTTCGGGGTCATGAGGACCATGAGTCTCGGCACGGAGGCGATGGAAGCCATGATGGTGGAAAACGCCCAGGGCGACGCGGCAGTCGCAGGCATGGCTGGCGCCATGGCCAGCGCCGCAGTGTTTTTCTCGATCGGCATGCTGGTGGTGCAGGCGATATTTGCCCTGGTTCAATGGCTGAAACCCAACCGGTTCATCCCGGTTCTCTTCATCGCTCTGGTGGGCCTGGGTCTGGTCTCGACCGTCTACGGGCTGGCCATGGCGGGCCAGATGGATGTCCCTGCCGGTCTGCAAGCTCCGCTGTGGCTCACCGTGATCAGCCTTGTGGTGCTGCTCATTGAGCTGGCGCTGCACATCGCGGGCTTCCGCGGCGCGTCGAAACTGGCCCAGCTGAACAAGGCCGAGTTCCCGAACAGCTAGTTCTCGCGGTTGGGCCTGCGGTCCCGGCGCTCGCCGGGACGGCGGCTCTCGCGGCGCCAGCGAACCGACAGGCTGGCCTCGCCCTGGCCGCCGAAGCGCGAGGTCACCGCCAGATTGCGCCGGACCTGCCATTCGACACTGACGGCCGCGCCGCCTTCGCCCCCTCCGATGACCTCCAGATAGACGTCGTCCGAGATGTAACGTCCGCCGGCCACGGTCAGGGCGGACGCCTCGCCGCCGAAGGACAGCCGGTCCAGTCCGGCCAGCTCCCTCAGGCCACCGATCACGTCAAAGCCGCCACCGCCGGCCAGCGAGGCCACGCCTGATGCCAGCTGCGCGGCCTCGACCGGCGACAGCTGCGAGGCGGAGCGCCCGAACAGGACCTGGGACAGGATTTCATCCTGCGGCAGGGCAGGGGTGGAGGTCAGGGCGATCTCGGGTTTCTCGGCCGTGCCCGTCACCCGGATGCTGGCCGTCAGGACCGGGTCCTCGCGCACAGCCTCGAGGTTCAGACGGATCAGGGCGGGGTCGGTCGACAGTTCGACATAGCCGTCCTCGTCGAACACGAACCGTTTGCCCGCGAACTCATAGTCGCCGCGGACCACGCGCGCCGTTCCCGAAAGGGTCGGGCGGTTCAGGGTGCCGCCGACCCGGGCATCCAGGTTCATCAGCACATTCAGGCCACGGCCCGAGACCTCGATATTGCCCCCTCGCGAGCGGATGCCGATGTTCAGTCCGATCTGGGGGCCGCGGGCGCGTTCTTCGGGATCGGTGTCGGGGTCCCCGCCGGGGCGATTGATTTCCACCACCTCCATGCTGACGATACCGGTGTTGCCGGGCAGCTCCGGTTCGATCCGGGCCTGGTCCACCGTCAGGTCACCGACGAGTGTGACGTTGCCATCCGTGGCGCGGGTGACGGTCAGTTCGCCTGACCCCCGTGCCGAGGCCAGTTCGTTGTCGATGACCCGGAAGCCGCGGAAATCGAGCTTGAGCGAGGATCCGCTGCCCTCGCGAAGGCCGATACGCCCGCTGCCCGACACCTCACCGCCCGAGCCATCGCCGGCCGCGAAGGTCTGGATCAGGGCGGTGGTGTCATCGAATCGCGTATCCAGCGTCATGCTGCTGAGCCGCAGGCCCGACGCGGAATCACGGAAGTCACCGTCTGCCAGGGTCAAGGTGCCGTTCACCCGCGGCGCATTCAGACTGCCGCCAAGAGTGGCGCGGGCCTCGACCTGTCCGGCGAGGCTGCGCTCACCGCCGACGAAGACGTCCCAGATCGGTTTGATCTGACCACTGATGTTGACGTCACCCGACATGTCCCCGGTCCGGGCGATGGCCAGCCTCAGGGGCGCCGCAGACGTCACCACCGGCAGTCGGAGGACAACGCGCGCATCGACAGAGCCCTCGCCCTCGGCCACGAGTTCCAGATCGAGGCGATCCCCGATGAGGGCGGCGTCGAGCGTGCCGTCGATGGTCATGTTGGCGGGTGCATCGACGCTGCGGACCCCGGCGAGGGTCACTGCGGCGGACCCGGACAGGTCTGCCCCCGACCCCCGGAGCGACACCCGGCCCGTGACCCGTCCTCGCAGGTCCTCGAGCGCCGAACCCAGTTCGACGCGTGTCAGGTCGGCCTGAACGACGACCGAATCCTCACCCTGACGAAGCTCGCCCATCAGGACACCGCCCCCCAGCGCCATGTCGACACGGGCCACATAGCCGTCGTCGGCAAACGCCAGGACCATTGGGTTGCGGGTCGAGAAGTCGACATCGCGCACCTGACCGTCCCCAGACAGGGTCAGGGTCTGGGCCGTGTCCGTCCGGGCGTAGATGGCCTCTCCATCGAACTGCACCGGCGTGGGGCCGCCGACATCGACCAGCACATTGAAGGGCAGGCGGTCGAGCGAGCCCCGGCCGCCGAGCTGAAGGGTGCGTATGACATAGGGTGAGCCCGCCAGCCGCACACCGCGTCCGGTGATGGCGATCAGGGCGGCATCCTCGCCGGGCGCATCGGTCAGGCGAAGGCGCCCGTCGATCGTGCCTGCGGCAAGGAAGGCACCGGGTCGGGCCGTGAATGCGAGATCGGCGCTGGATGGGAAGTTGTTCGACAGGGCGATGGATCCGCGCGCCACCACGCCGCCCGCATCGATGTCCACGTCGCTCAGGCGGATCAGGTCGTCGCCCAGGGAGAAGTTGGCAACGGCTCGAGCCGGTCCGAAGGCCGAAGCGCCGGTTATGGCCACGCGGCCATCCGAGGCGTCTGCGCCGCGGCGGAAGCTGAGCGCCAGCCGCGTCTCTCTGAGATCCATGGGGCCGATCGCCACCCATTCGAATCCGGCCGTAAGGTCGAGGCGGGGTTCGGCCATCGTGCCGGTCAGGGCCCCGTCGCCTTCCATCGCGCCATCGATCTCGATCGGCCCCACGCCGAACGGTCCGGAGGCCGTCCAGTCGACGGCCAGCCTCAGCCTGCCATCGGCCTCGACCAGGCCGCGCCCCGTCGCCTGCCCGTTGTCACCCTCCAGGAGGGCTCGGGTCACCTCGATACGGCCCCCCCGGAGCGTTCCCGCCAAGTCCAGCGACGGTGCCGGGCCCAGCAGGCGGTCCAGTTCGCCCTTACCTGTGGTGAGGTCTCGCGCCTGTCCGTCGAAGCCCAGCGTCCATGTTCCGCCATTGGCAGAGGACGTTGCCCGGATCGGCCCCCCGAACGAACCCGAGGCATCGGCGGCCAGTCGCGAGACATCGGTGACGCGCGCCTCGCCTGTGAAGCGCAGCGATCCGTTCAGGGCCCGCCCTCCCGATCCATTGACCCGCAGGGCCTCGCCGGTCAGGTCGATGCGCCGCAGCAGAACCGAGCCGTCCGTCCCGTAGGCAATTTCGGCCTCGAGGCGGGGCGTGGCCCCCAGCAACCCCCCCACCATGCCCGAGCGCGACCCGCCCGACGCCGTGAGATTCGTGGTCAGGGCATAACCCCGGTCCCCGCCCGTGAGGCTCAGTGGTCCCCGGAGCTGTCGGGCTTGATAGCTGGCCAGTTCCGTATTGTTGAGCGCGACCTCGCCTTCCAGCTGCCACCGGTCTGCGCTGCCCGTGAACGTGCCGCCATAGGTCGACGCGCCGGCCAAAGGTACGCCCGCCAGTCGCGAGAGCGAGGGCGTGGCCAGGTCGATCACGAGTCCGTCCGCGCTGCTCAGGTCCTCGACATTGACCGGTCCGTCGATGCGGGCCGTGATGTTGTCGGCGTAAAGGCGCCAGGCGACGGCCTGTACGCCCTCCCGGTCCGCCATCGGCACCCCGGCCAGTCCGAAGCGGGCAGTCCGACCGATCCGGTCGATAAAGGGCGCGAACAGGTCCGAGCCACTGAAGTTGACGTAGCCCGAGGCTCGCGCCCCCTCGTCGCTGAACCGGCCGCGGATGCGCAGGGGCACAAAGGCTCCCGTGCGCGCGGTGGCGTCGATCACGCGACCATTGGCGACGGCGCTTACAAGGAACGGCTGATCCGGCGAATAGCCGAGCATGCCGGCGAGGGGGCCGCCCCGCGCCTCCCTGGCTTCCAGGTTGAGCTCCATCTCCTCGAGCGAGCTGCCCAGCGAGGCCTTGAGCTTCAGGAAGTCGCCCTCCCGATCGAGGCTGAAGGCATCGACCGATGCCGTGGTCAGTCCCTTGCGCAGAACCTCGGCCTCGCCCTCCAGGCGCCAATGGCCATAGGTCTGGCTGAAATCCTCGTGCAGTTCGATCTCGGCGGCGAAATGGTCGATATCCACGTCCAGCGGCATGGCGCCGGGCGGATCTGTGGAGACCTCGAGGATCGGTCGGCGCAGCACGTGGATACGACCGGCCGTAATCTCATCCGCATGGAAGCGACGCCCCAGCAGGGGCAGGTAACTCCAGTCGACCCGGAGGTCGGTGACCTCGAGCCACACACCTTGCGTGTCGGTAACCGTGACGCGTGACAGAGAGAAGTCGTTGAAGAGATCGCCCTCCAGACCCTCGACATTGATCCGGCCGTAGCGGCCGATCTTGGTGCCATTGGCGAAGGTGCTGACCAGTTCGCGGCCCGGCCCGCTCAGCAGATAGGCCCGGCCGCCCAGAAGGGCGACGGCCAACAGAACCACGATCACGCCGACCGCAATGCCCGTGATGACGGCGATCCGCCGGGCCAGCGACCGCTTTTGTTCGGCGGCCTGCGGCGTTTCAGGCTCGGAAGGGGGAGGGGCGGAGTCGGTCAAAACGCCTGGCCGATACTGATGTAGATCTGGAAGTCCGCGTCTGCCGGACGGCGCTCCAGAGGAAAGGCAATGTCGGCCCGGATCGGCCCGAAGGGCAGGTTGTAGCGCACGCCGACACCCACGCCATAGCGCAGGTTGTTGAAATTGGGCGTTTCCTGAAAGCCGATGGCGCCGGCGTCAACGAAGACAACGGCTCCGAAATTGCGGCCCAGATCGCGGCGAACCTCGAGCGAGGTCTCAAACAGCGACAGCCCCCCACGGGGCGTGTCGTCGGGCAGGCGCGGGCCGACGCCCTGATAGGCAAAGCCGCGAACCGAGCCGCCGCCGCCCGAGTAGAACAGGCGATCCGACGGTATGGTCAGTTCGTCGCCGCCGAGAATACTGCCCAGCCGGACCCGGCCGGCGACGATCGTGCGTCCCTCAGAGTCGATCGGGAGATAGGTGCTGACCTGGGCCTCGCTTCTCAGGAAGGCCACATTGTCCTCGCCCGTCACGAAGGTCGGCTGGGCCGAGACAGTCAGCCGCCAGCCGCTTGTGGGATTCAGCGGGTCGTTGGATCGATCCATATAGCTGCTGCCCCGAAGCGTCAGCAGCGCCAGATCGCGATCAAAGCTGACCGGCAGCTGGGTCAGGGGATCGAAGCGGCTCTCGGCATACTGGCCGGCGTCGAGGCCGATGCCGTAGCTGAAGTAGGAGGTGCGCCCGAGGCGCTGGTTGAGGTCGGCGGAGAGGCTGATGCCGGTCCGGCGATAGGCATCCGTGTCTTCGTTGACGAGAGCCGCCGACAGCTGGGCGGTACGGCCCGGGCGGCGCCAGTGCGGCAGGCTCAGATCGACACCGATGCGGCTGTCGATCCC
>JAHJYN010000280.1 GCA_018826885.1 Alphaproteobacteria bacterium
GAGGGCTATCCGACCTTTGACGTCAACGCCTTCCTCGAAGGCCATATGACGCCCGTGCTGTGGGGCTCGGCCCTCCGCCATTTCGGGATCGAGGCCCTGCTGCAGGCGATCGGCGACTGGGCCCCCTCGCCCAAGGTCATGAAGGCGAGGAAGGAAGCCCCGCCCGAGACACGCAACGCCCCCGCCCCCGAGGACATCACCATCCAGCCGGGCGAGGATCAGGTGACGGGCTTCGTCTTCAAGGTCCAGGCCAATATGGACCCTAACCACCGCGACCGGATCGCCATGTTCCGCATGGCTTCGGGCAGCTTCAAACGCGGCATGAAGCTGAAGGTGCAGAACACGGGCAAGTCGCTGTCGGTCAATGCACCCATCATGTTCTTCGCCTCCGACCGGGAACTGGCGGAAGAGGCCCACGCTGGCGACGTCATGGGCATCCCCAACCACGGTGTGCTGCGGGTCGGCGACAGCCTGTCGGAAACCGGCCTGGTCCGCTTTGCCGGCCTGCCCAACTTCGCCCCCGAAATCCTGCAGCGCGTGCGGGTCAAGGATCCGCTCAAGGCCAAGCACCTTAAAAAGGCGCTGGACGGCTTGGCCGAGGAGGGCGTGACCCAGCTGTTCCGGCCCGAGATCGGCGCGGACTTCATCGTCGGCGCCGTCGGCCAGCTGCAGTTCGAGGTCATGGCCGACCGGCTGGGCGAGGAATACGGCCTGGATGTCATCTTCGAACCCAGCCCCTATGCCGAGGCCCGCTGGATCGCCCCCGCGGAGGGTGCGACCAGGGCCGACGTCGAGGACTTCATGAGCAAATACCGCCCCCAGATGGCCGGCGACCTCGACTCCGATCCCGTCTTCCTGGCCAAGACCAGCTGGGAAACCGGCTACGTCACCGAACGCTTCCCGAAGGTGCGGTTCCTGAAGACCAAGGAGCGGGGTTAGGGGGCTTAACGGCGGCGAACGTGAAGGGCGTCGGTGAAGAGTTGGCAGCCTGCTGCGATCACAGTTGCCGCGATGGCCATCAGCCAGAAAAATAGCGGGTCGCGAAGCCCGTCATCGCAGCCAAGGGCAACCCCCCGGTGGTTTTCCGGCAGGGCGAACGCAAAGATTCCCAGGAACAGAAAGAAGACAAGGCTGTAGGCGGGGCGCTTGCCGATTCCCACCCCCGCGGGGACTTCAGCAGCACTGGCGCGCCGTAATTTGGCAAGGTAGTAGATGACGCCCCCCGTCAGGGAGAGGGCCGCCAGGCTCCTCGAAATCATCATGCCAGCCTGCTCGCTGTCAGGCGAACAGCTGGCCGTAAATCCCGGATAGAAGAACGCCATGCCGGGCAACACCCAGGACGGGGATGCTGCCAGCTGAGCCATGACGGACAGCGCGAACACGGTTCCCACGACGCAGAGGAACCCGGTCCACTGACCATCCGAGCGATAGGTCTGGCGAAGGGCGCGCCCCCTGTTGAAGGCATCTCTGTCGAACATTTCGGGACCACCGATGGAAATCAGAGGGAGAGCATCACACTCGCAGCGATCCGTTCACTCAGCGGAAGTTTTCAGGGTTAATCGAACAGACCGGTGAAAGAGGGGTGCTCACACCGTCAGCCTTCGTCATCTGGTCAGACCCGGCTCGTTTTGCTTAAGCTGGGGGCAGATCAAGGGAGAGGGATCACCATGCGTTTTGTCATTGCCGCCATGCTTGCCGCCGTCAGTCTGGGGATGGCCGTTCCGGCCGAGGCCCAGAGCCGCCGGGGCTCGGAAGAGGTCTATTTCGCCCTCACCCATGCCGACCTTCAGGGTATTCTGGCCGCCCAGGGCTATGATGAGCTGAAGCAGACCGAGCCCGGCATTTTCAACATCACGCTCGAGAACGGCTTCAAGATGACCGTCGAGCAGCGGGTCTGCGACACGGAGGGCGAGCCCGAGGGGTGTCTCGGCCTGTCGATCATGGCCAGCTGGAGCTATTCCCCCGAACAGCGCCCGACGCTTGAGGAATTGGCGAACGACTTCAACGGCCGGTACAGCATCGCCAAGGTCATCGTGTTCGACGACGCCATTGCCATCGAGCGCTACGTCATCACCGATGGCGGCGTGACGCGGGAACATGTGTCCCGTGAGCTGAACGAGTTCCTGAACGTTTCCGACGTGCTGATCGAACAGATGATCGAGGCGCTGGGCCTCTGACGCGAGGGTCGCCGTCCGGTGCGAACCGGACGGGCGGCACCGCGTTTGCTTCGACAGGGTCTGCGGCGGGCGAAACGTCCCGCGTCGGGACGATCGGAGCGTGGCCCATGTTTGAGTTCGGGCGAGATCTCAGGCGGCTTTTTGACGGTCATCAGGCCGATCAGGATCTCGGCTGGCTGGAAGTCGTCGACGTCGATGTGCTGCGCGGCGAGGCCCGGCGCCAGACGATCGACGCCGGTCGGGCTACCTGTGCGCGTCCCGTTCAGGCCTGGCTGCTGGCGTCGGCCCTGTGGCGCGAGCACACCCGTCGATCCGGCGCGGCCGACAGCTTGCAGCACGCCCGCCTGACGGCACTGGATGGCCGCAAGGCCGCCCGCAGCAATGATGAGCGGGCCGAGGCCGTCATGGCCCTGGCCGAAACCATGGTGCTGAGCTTTGACCTGTACGGCGGGCCGGATTCCCTGAACCGGGCGCTGAGCCTGATCGACGGCCTGAAGGATCATGCCACGCGGCCCGGCCTCAAGAGTCGCCTGACCGCCCTGCATGCCCGGATCCGGGCGCGGCAGGTCCGTTCGCCGGCTGGGGACAGCCTGCAGGCCATGGCCTTCCTGGATCAGGCCGTCCACGAACTGTCGCGCCGGCCCGGCCTGTTGCTGGACACATTGAAACTGGACCGGGCGGCCCTGACCCTGACGTTCGGGATCGAGCGGCGCGATGCGCGTCTGCTGGATCAGGCCGGGCGCGAACTGCGCGATCTGGTCGACACCTGCCCGGCCGAGCGCAGGCCCCTGACCCGGGCCCGCGCCTTGGCCCTGTGCGGCGCGGGACTGGCTGCGCTGGCGGGTCTGGCCGACAATGCCGAGGCACTGGAACAGGGCCGGGCCCTGTTCGATGCTGCCGCCGACCAGTTCACCGCCGATCACAGCCCGATGGACTGGGCCGCCGTCACCCTCGCGCGGGCTGCCGCCCTGCCCGGCGCGGCCTGTCTCGTCGAGGGTGGTCCATCAGAGATTCTGGGTGGACTGACCCGGTCCCGCACTGTGCTGGGGCTGGCCCTGGCGGATGCCGTGGTTGAGGGCGGCGTGATGAAGGCCGAGACGCAGGGGGACATTCTGGCCCTCGATCGGCTGGCGGCGCGGCTGCGCTCGCGGCTGGCCATGGATCGCCCGCGCCCCGTCGCCTGGGCGGTCGACCAGATCGGTCTCGCCCGTATCGCCTTGGCCAAGGCGCGCCTGCTGGATAAATCCGCCGGCCCTGTTCGTCTGGTGCTGGTCGAGGCAGCGGCTGCGGCGCGGGATGAAGGCGCCGACCTGATCGCCGACCGGGCCGACCACCTGTTGCGTCAGGTCGCGGACTAGCGTCAGCTGCCCATGGCCACGAACGGGCCATTCATGAAGCCGGGCTTGCCATAGGCCAGCGGCTGGCTGTCCATATCGAGGACGCGACCGCCGGCGGCCTCCAGCACCGCCTGCCCGGCCGCCGTATCCCACTCCGAAGTCGGGCCGGTGCGCGGATAGACGTCGAACCGTCCCTCGGCGATCAGGCAGAATTTCAGCGAGGAATCCATGCCGGTCCAGCTGCCGCAGCCATAGCGGGCGGCCAGCTTGTCGGCCTCGTCATCCTTCAGACTGTGGCTCAGCAGGGCGAGGGCCGCATCCGGCCGGTCGCGGACCCGGATTGGCTGCCAGGTCTCGCCGAAGCGACGGCGGCGCGCACCCGAGGAATCGCCGGCCCAGGTCAGGCCGGTCGCCGGAGCCGAGACGACGCCCGCCACAACCCGCCCCTGGTCGACCAGGGCGATGTTGACGCTGAAGCTTTCGCCGCCCCGGACGAACCCCTTGGTCCCGTCCAGCGGGTCGATCAGCCAGAAGCAGTCTGCAGCTTCGCCCGGTCGTCCATCCGCCTCGCAGGCCTCCTCGGCCACGGCAGGCACGGCAGGGTAAAGCTCGGCCAGCCGCTGGAGGATCAGCACCTCGGCCTCGCGATCGGCCAGGGTGACGGGGCTGTTGTCGGCCTTGGTGATGACCTCGGCATCCGCCCGCCAGTAGGGCAGGATGACCGCGGAGGCCGCCTCGGCGAGGTCAGCCAGGGTTTCGACAAGCTGTCCGCTCTCGAAATCGGACGTCAGGGAATCGTGCATCCCGGCCTGATAGACGATCCCGACGGTTTCCCGAACCCGCAAATCAGGTCAGCCTTGTCGCACGCTGTTGCCGGAGTCCCGCCCCCATGATGTCCCAAGCCTTCGCCCCTCAATCCGACGACGCCACCGGGGCGACCACCGATCACGACGAGACCGAACTGGCCACCCAGATCGTCGCCAAGCTGTGCCACGACTTCATCAGCCCGGCCGGCGCCATGAGTTCGGCACTCGACCTGATGACCGACCCCGATTCGGCCGACATGCACACCGACGCGCTGGACCTGATGCAGCAGAGCGCGGCGAAAATGATCGCCCTGGTCCGCTATACCCGCATCGCCTACGGCGCCGCGACCTCGAACCAGAATTTCTCGGGCGACGAGTTGAAGACCACGGTCACCGACCTGCTGGCCGGTGGGCGGGCGTCCATCGACTGGCAGATCCCCGGCGGGGACTATGCCAAGCCCCACGCCCGCATCCTGGTCAATCTGTCCTATGTCGCTGTCGGCGCCCTGCCGACCGGCGGCACCGCCACCCTCGGCGCTGAGCGGGCGGAGGGCCATCTGATCCTGACGACCGTTTCGGAAGGGCCGCGCGCCCGCTTGAAGCCCGAAGCCGTTCAGGGCCTGTCGGGTGCCGAGCTGACGGACGGCCTGCCGGGCCAGTGGATCCAGCCCCACTGGCTGTGGCGCTCGGTGCGCGGCCAGGGCGGCACCCTGCAGGTCTCGACCGGCGAGAACCGGGTCGAACTGGTCGCCCGCCTGCCCCTTTCCCCGAACGGTTAAGATGTCTTAACAGCCCTTCCCAACGCCTCGTTAACCGGCAGTTTGCGATCATGGAGACCCCGAGGCCCCCCGGCACCCAAACTGCCCCCGAACGGAATTCGACCTTGAGCTCCAGACTTTGTCTGATCGTCGATGACAGTCGCATCATCCGCAAGGTCTCGCGTCGTATCGTCGAGGCCCTGGGTTTTGACGTGGACGAAGCCGCAGACGGCGCCGAGGCGCTGACCTTTTGCACCGGCGCCATGCCGGACGTGATCCTTCTGGACTGGAACATGCCGGTCATGGACGGGCTGACGTTTCTGCGGCGGCTGCGGGCCACGCCGGACGGGGGGCGGCCCAAGGTGCTGTTCTGCACCATCGAGACGGCGGTCGACCGGATTACCGAGGCCCTGGCTGCCGGGGCCGATGACTATGTGATGAAACCCTTCGACGGAGAAATCCTTCACGCCAAATTCGCCGAGGTCGGCGCCGTCTGACGATGCCGACCCTTGACCTCCACCAGGCTGAGCCATGAGCCCCGAAGACTTCGAAAGACTGCAGGCCCTGGTCGCGACGCGCACAGGAAACCGGCTTCGGCGGGATCGGCTGAATCTGGCCGAACACCGGCTGGGTCCGGTCGCGCGCCGCGCCGGCTTTGACAGCGTCGACGCCATGCTGGCCGCCCTGTGGAGCAAGCCGGTCGCCAGTCTGGCGTGGGAGATCATCGAGTCCCTCCTGAACGGCGAAACCTGGTTCCGTCGCGACCGCGCGGCCTTCCGTGTGATGACGGACGAACTGCTGCCTGCCCTGTCGCAAGCGCGTCAGGGGCGCACCCTGAGGATCTGGTCCGCAGGCTGCTCGACCGGTCAGGAAGCCTGGTCCCTGGCCATGGCGGCGCTGGACCTGAAGCTGGACGTCGAGGTGCTGGGCAGCGACCTGAACCGCATCGCGCTCGAGAAGGCGCATCAAAGCGCCTATACGGGCTTCGAGATCCAGCGGGGCCTGTCGGCCGCCACCATGGTGCGCTGGTTCCATCCGCAGGGCGAGTTGTGGACGGCGGCGGATCCGCTGAAGCGGGTCGTGCGGTTCGAGCGCGCGAATCTGGTCGACCTGTCGCAGGCCGATCCGGACGAGCGCTTTGACGTGATCTTCTGTCGTCATGTGCTGACCGACATGGAGCCTGCTGCCCGGGCGCTCGTACTGGAAGGCCTGGAGCAGCGGCTGGTCGACGACGGCTGCCTGTTCCTCGGGGCGGACGAAAGCCTGAACGGCGACAGTCTGGCCTTCCGCCCCGTGAGTGGACGTCGCGGTCTGCACGTCAAATCCCCGACCTTCCTGCAACGCGCCGCCTGACCCGCCTTACGCCCCGCGGTCGGCTGGGTTAGGGTCGGGTCATGGTCGGTAAGGGGGTGACAATGTCGGCAACCAGTCCGAGCGCGCGCTTGCGGAGCCTGAAGGGGCGTCCGGCCCTGGGTCTTCTGCTGCTGGTGTCCTTGCTGCTGGGGCTGGGTCTGGCCGCCCTGCTGACCCGGACGCCCGCGCCGCGACCGGCCGATGCCGAGGCGCAGGTCTTTTCGGCGGGGCGGGCCATGGTCGATGTCGAGCGGCTGTCCCGGGCGCCGCGCCCTCTGGGCTCGCCCGCACACGCCGAGGCCCGCGCCTACCTTCTGGGCCGGATGCAGGCGCTGGGGCTTGACCCAGTGGTGATGGAAGGCCCCCTGTCGCCCGGCTCGATCCGGCGGATGGAGCGCTGGGAGCTGTCGCCCGAGGCCGCCGGATACCGGGTGCGCAATCTGGTCGGCCAGCTGCCGGGGCGCGATGCGACGGCTGAGCCCGTGGTGCTGATGGCCCATTATGACAGCGTGCCCGGCTCGCCCGGGGCGGCCGATGACGCAACCGGCGTCGCCGCCGTGCTGGAAGCCGTCCGGGCCATTCAGGCGCGGGGGCCGACCGAACGCCCGCTGATCGTCCTGATCACCGATGCCGAGGAGCTGGGACTGGACGGCGCCCGGGTGTTCTTCGGCGACTGGCCCGAGCGGGCGCGGATCGGCTTTGTCGTCAATCTGGAGGCCCGCGGCGGCGGCGGCCGCGCCATGATGTTCGAGACCGGGCCCGGCAATGCGGGCGCCGTGGGCCTGCTGGCCGGGGCCGCGCCCGATATCGACGGCGGGGTGACCAGCAACTCCCTGGCCGTGGCCATCTACCGGATGATGTCGAACGACACGGACTTTTCCATCCCGCGCGACCGGGGCATTGCCGGGCTGAACTTTGCCTTCATCGGCCGGGCCGATCAGTACCACCGCCCGTCGTCGACGCCGGACGCGCTGGACAAGGGCAGTCTGCAGCACATCGGCTCGCAGGCGCTGGAGGTCACCGACCGGTTGCTGCGCGCCGGGACCCTGCCCGAAGCCGGACCGGACCGCGTCTATGCCGATGCATTCGGCGGGGCGATGATCGTCATGGCGGCACCCTGGGGCTGGGGTCTTGTCGTCGTGTCGCTGGGCCTGCTGGGCTTTGCTGTCTTCCGCACCCGGACGGCGCTGGCCAGTCTGCTGCGGGGCGCCGTTGACGGAGTCGCCTTTCTGGCCGGGGCCTTTGTTCTGGCGCAGGCGGTGCGGCTGGCGGCGGGGCCGATGCTGCGGCGGGTCGAGTCGGCCGAGGTCTATTATCAGCTGCTGGAGCGGCTGCCGCTGATGGAGGTGGCCACGGGGCTTGCCCTGTTCGGAGCCGCCCTCGTATTTCTGGCGGGGGCTCGTGACCGGATGCGTATGGCGTGGATGGGGGCCGTCGCGGTCCTCGGCCTGATCGTCCAGGTGATCGGCGGCTGGGATCCGGTCAGCGCCGGCATGACCGCCCTGGCCCTCGTTGCGGCCATTCCGGTGCCGCCACCCGCCGCCAGCCCCTGGCCGCGCTGGCTGGGATTGATCGGGCTGGTGCTGGCGCTGGGCACGCTTGCGCAGGCGCTGCTGCCGGAGGCCGCCTTCCTGCTGCTGTGGCCCGGGCTGGTCGCGGTCGCCGTCGCCGCCTTTGTCGCCGCGATCGATCCGGAGTTGACGCGGGTCCGCATCGGTCTGGTCCCGGTCGTCGCGACCGTGGTCGTCGGTGGATGGCTGCTGGCCATGGGCCATCCGGTCTTCCTCGGCATCGGCATGGACCTGCCGGGGATTCTGGTCCTGATCGCCCTGCTCTGGCTGAGTCTGGCGGCGCCGCTGGCGCTGATGACCCCCAACAGTCCGGGCGCCGGGCCGTGGTCGGGGCTGCGCATCCTCGGACTGGTGCTGATCGTGGCGGCGGTGTCCGTCTCGGCCTCGGCGCCGGTGTTCATGCCCGGCTGAGCCGGCTCAGCCGCCGTCGGTCCAGACGGTCTTGTAGAGGTCGAAGCGGCGGTCGCGCAGATTGCGGACCGTGCCCTGCGCCTTGGCCCAGGCGAGATCGGACAGGTCGAGGTCGGCGACGGTGATGGTCTCGACATTCTCGGACGCCTCGGCGGCGATGCCGTCGCGCGCAAAGGGGAAGTCGCACGGCGTCAGGATGCAGGACTGGGCGTACTGGACGTCCATGTTCTCGACATTGGGCAGATTGCCGACATTGCCGGACAGGGCGATGTAGCACTGGTTCTCGATGGCCCGCGCCGCCGAGCAGTAGCGCACCCGGAGGTAGCCCTGACGGTTGTCGGTGCAGAAGGGCACGAACAACATGCGCGCCCCCTCGTCGACCAGCCGCCGGGCCAGTTCGGGGAACTCGGAATCATAGCAGATCAGCACACCGATCGGCCCGCAGTCGGTGTCGATGGCGTGGACCATGTCGCCGCCCTTGATGTTCCACCAGTGACGCTCGTTCGGGGTCGGGTGGATCTTCTCCTGGGCATGGACCGAGCCGTCGCGCAGGAAGACATAGGCGACGTTCTGGATGTCGCCGTCATCGGTCTGGGTGGGGTGGGAGCCGCCGATGATGTTGATGTTGTATTCGACCGCCATCTTGCGCAGGGCCTCGACGAAGCGCGGCGTGTAGCGGGTCAGGGCCTCGATCGATTCTGCCGGCGTCAGCTTTTTCTTTTCCAGCGACAGCAGCTGCAGGGTGAACAGTTCGGGGAAGACGACAAAGTCGGTCCGGTAGTCGGCCGTCACATCGACGAAATATTCGATGTTGGCGATGAACTCCTCGAAGCTCGCGACCTTGCGCGCCTGCAGCTGGACGGTGGCGATGCGGACATTCTCCTTGACCGCAAAGGCCGAGCCCTTGCCCCGCTCCTCGACGAAATAGGGGTTGCGCCAGACCATGTGGGCGGCGTGGCCCATCGAGGCCGTGTCGGAGGCCAGATAGCCCTTCAGCACGCCGATCGGCTCAAAGCCGGTGCGCAGGTGAAAGCCGATCACGGGATCATTGGCCTTGCGCGCCGAGACGGCGTCCAGATAGGCCTCGGGCTCGGCATAGGTGGCCTTCTTGCGCGCCAGCCCGGGCATGCGGCCGCCGAAGACGATGCCCTTGAGGTTCTTGGCCTCGCAGAAGTCGCGCCGGGCGTCATACAGGCGCTGGCCGATGCGCAGCCGCCGCCGGTCGGGGTCGACGCACACCTCCATGCCATAGAACCATTCGCCGATCGGATCGTGACGCGAGGCATAGCCGCCGCCGGTGATCTGCGACCAGGTGTGCTGGCTCATCGCCGTCTTTTCATCGATGCGGAAGCCGGCGGCATAGCCGACGATGTCGCCTTCGTATTCGACCACGAACTGGCCATCGGGGAAGGCCGAGATCTGGCCGCGCAGCATGCCGGTCGTATACGGCGGCATGGATTTGTAGACCTTGGAGACGAGGGCGGCGATGGCCTCCACATCGGCGGCGCGGGCGTTGCGAATATTCAGGACGGCGGGCTTGTTTGTTTTTGTCATGCTGTTCGAACGCAAAGCTTGGCCATTGGATCACCGGCCGGGCGGATTTTTCTTGCAGTGCAACAGGGCACGCCGGGAACGGTGGTCTGTCGCGTGACGTTGCCGTCCCGTTCAGACCTTTTGAAAGGGGCCTTCCATGCTCAAGTGGGCAGTCATATTCGCCGTCGCTGCACTGATCCTCGCCGTTCTGGGATTTGGCGGCCTTGCCGGCGCCTTCGTCGACATCGCCGTCATCCTGTTCTGGCTGGCCGTGATCATCGCCGTCATCGTCTTCGTGCTGGGCCTGACGGTCTATAAAAAGGTGAAATGAGGGGCGCGCCTTCGCGGCCACGCAAAGGCCCCTCTCGCCCTTGGGGCAGAGGTTGTGGAGAGGTGGGCGGCGCACGGACCGGGGGCCCGGAACCGGTGCTCCCGTGCTTTCGCCGTCAGGGAGCGTGTGTGAGTTTCGGCACCTGACCTGTGCGCCGCCCCGGTCGGTTCACGCGAGCGGTCTGAAGCTCTGGTCTCTTCCGCCGGGACCGGGGGCGCCGACGAACTTGCGCGGCCCGGCTCGTTTAACCCGGTTCGACCTCTTCCAGACGACTCAGCCCGCGACGGGCGAGGCGTCCAGAAACGCCCCGGACCCCGGTGTTTACACCGGGCAATCCCGCTCGACCGGCCCCCGCCGCCGC